>CAZPFE010000013.1:0-12126 GCA_964585805.1 uncultured Candidatus Saccharibacteria bacterium
ACACTATATAGTTTTGTCTGCCCCGTAGAAAGCCGTAGGATTTCTTTCGGGGAGTTTTATACGCTTGATTCGTTTTAAAATTTGAGATTTGAAATTTGGAATAGAAATAAGGTATAATTAAATTGTTGTTAATTTAACTAATAATATTAATTTATAAAGAATAATATGGAGCTTCAAAAAGTTGATTCAAAAATTGCAAAATTAATTGAAAAAGAAAGAGAGAGACAAGAAACTACTTTAGAAATGATTCCTTCAGAAAATCATACTTCTCCAGCGGTTAGAGAAGCATTGGGTTCTATTTTAACAGACAAATATGCTGAAGGTTATCCTCAAAAAAGGTATTATGCTGGGTTAAAATTTTATGATCAAATTGAAGAGATATGCCGTCAAAGGGCGAAAAGATTATTCAATGTTCCTTATGTGAATGTTCAACCATATTCTGGTTCTCCGGCAAATCAAGCTGTCTATTTTGCTGTTTGCCAGCCAGGCGAAAAAGTAATGGGTTTGTCGCTACCTCAAGGAGGTCATTTAACTCACGGTTGGCAAGTTAATTTTTCAGCAAAATATTATAAATCATTTCAATATGGATTAGATAAAAAAAGTCATTTGATTGACTATTCAGAAATGGAAAAAATAGCAAAGAAGATTAAACCAAAACTTATTTGGGTTGGGGCAACCGCTTATCCGCGTATTTTTGATTGGAAGAAAATGGCTGAGATAGCAGATTCGGTAGACGCTTATCTTGCAGCAGATATTTCTCATATTGCTGGTTTAATAGTTGGTGGTGTTCATCCTAGTCCGGTTCCTTATGTTCATATTATAACAACAACAACACATAAAACATTAAGAGGACCTCGGGGGGGAATGATAATGGTTACTGAAAAAGGATTAAAAAAAGATTCTTTGCTTGGAGAGAAAATTGATAGAGCAGTTTTTCCCGGCTTACAAGGTGGACCTCATGAAAATAATATTGCGGCAATTGCTGTTTGCTTGAAAGAAGCTTCTCAACCTAATTTTAAAAAATATGCCAAGCAGATAGTTAAAAATAGTAAAACTTTAGCTGAGGAACTAATTAAGCAAGGTTTTAATTTAATCAGTGGCGGTACTGATAATCATCTTATTTTGATTGATTTAAGGAATAAGAACATTTCTGGCAAAGAAGCCCAAGATAGATTAGAAAAAGCAGGAATAACGGTTAATAAAAATACTATTCCTTTTGACCCTCAACCTCCTTTTAATCCTTCAGGGATAAGATTAGGAACACCGGCTTTAACTACTCGGGGAATGAAAGAAAAAGAAATGAAAAAAATTGGTCAATGGATTTCAGAGGTAATTTCTAATCCAAAATCTTGCAGTCGAATTAGAAAAGAGGTTAAACTTTTTTCTCAAAAGTTTCCCCTTCCTTAATTTGGTATTATGGCAATTGTTATTGATGGAAAAAGTATTTCTGAAAAAATTTTAAAAACTCTTGCTAAAAAGATAAAGAAAAATCAGCTAAGGTTAAAATTAGCCGTAGTTTTAGTTGGCAATGATTCTGTTTCTAAAATTTTTGTCAAAGAAAAAGAAAAGGCTTGTCAGAAGGTAGGGATTGATTTTCTTTTTTTTCAATTTTCTCCAAAAATAAGTCAAAAAGAGATTGAAAAAAAGATAGAAGAAATTAGTAAAAGAAGTGATATTAAAGGAATTGTTGTTCAACTTCCTCTTCCTAAAACTTTAAATAGGGAAAAAATTTTAGATAAGATTCCTTTAGAAAAAGATGTAGATGTTTTAACAAGTTTAGGGATAGGAAAGTTTTATAACAATTCTTTATCTATTATTCCACCTGTAGTTAAAAGCGTAGAAACAATTTTTAAAAATTATCATCTTTCTTTAAAAAACAAAAATATAGTTTTAATAGGTGCTGGTCATTTAGTTGGCGCTCCTTTAGCTTTATGGCTTTTAAAAAAGAAGGCAAGCTTTACTTTGATAGAGAAGTTTAATAAAGATATTTCTTTTTATACTAAAAAAGCAGATGTTATTATTTCTGGGATAGGAAAAGAAAATTTTATTACTAAAGAAATGGTAAAAAAGGGAGTTGTAATTATTGATGTTGGAAATTGTTATAGAAGAAATAAAATAAAAGGAGATGTAGATTTTGAAAATGTTAAAAAAGTAGCCCGAATTATAACTCCAGTACCTGGTGGAATAGGTCCCATAACAGTTGCTTGTTTATTAGAAAATTTAGTGGAAATCAATTTAATTAAAAATAAAAAATAATAGATAAAATTATGGATTTATATCTTTTTCGTCTAATAAATAATTATGCTTTAAAATGGCATTGGCTTGATTTAATGGGTAAATTTTGCGCCCAATATCTTGGTTATTTTTTAGTTTTGATTTTAATTGTTTTATTGTTTATTAAGCCAAAAAAATATTGGAAGTTAATTATTAGAGCCGGAACAGCGGCAATAGCAGCAAGGTTTGTCTTTGTGGAAATTATTCGCTGGCTTTTTCCTCGGCCTCGACCTTTTCTCCAACTTCAAAATGTTAACTTACTTTTAAAAGATGTAGATCATATTCACCATTCTTTTCCTTCTGGTCATGCTACTTTTTTCTTTGCTTTAGCAACTTCAATTTATCTTTATAATAAAAAATTTGGTTATTTCTTTCTATTATCTGCTTTTTTAATTTCTTTAGCGAGAGTTTTTATTGGAGTTCATTGGCCATCAGATGTGGTAATTGGTTCTTTAGTAGGAATTTTTTCAGCAGTCCTTATCCATAAAGCGTTTAAGAGTTAGGATATATATTATCAAATTAGAATTATACTGGAAATAAAAATAAAAGAATGAAATTTTGGAATATTAAACAGAATTTATGGAAATAGAATTAGAGAGAACATTTTTATTAAAAAATATTCCTCCAGATATGGAAAAATGCGAGTCAATTGAGATTATTGATATTTATATTCCGAGAACTGCAAATCACCCTGTTTTAAGAATTCGGAAAAAAGGTGATGTTTTCGAGATAACCAAAAAGGAACCAGTTAAAAAGAATGATGTTTCAGAGCAATATGAAAAAACAATTCCTTTATCAGAGGAGGAATTTAACGAGTTAGCACAAATCAAAGGAAAACGGCTGCGAAAGAAGCGTTATTTTTATCCTTTTCAGAGAAAGATAGCAGAGATAGATATTTATTTAGATGATTTAGAAGGACTTGGTTTGGCTGATATTGAGTTTAACAACAAAAAAGAAAAGGATAAATTTCAAATACCTGATTTTTGTTTGGTTGATATTACTCAAGAAAAATTTATTGCCGGTGGTATGCTGGCTGGAAAAAAGTATTCAGATATTCAATCATTTTTAAATAAATATAATTACCATAGAATTAGGTTAGAGGAAATTTAGGATATTTTTCGTTTAAAAAGAAACATGGCATTAATATTTTATAAAAATTTATTATGGTTTTAAAAGAAATTCAAAGAATTTTAAAAGAAAATGCATCTCAACAACACAGAGAAAGTAATAGAAAATTTATTCCTTCGGCAAATAAAAGTTATGGAGTTAAATCTCCAATTTTAACTGAAATTGTTAAAAATATTAAAGAAGTTAATTTTGATTTAATTCAAGAGTTATGGCAAGGAGAATTTTTCGAAGAAAAAGTATTAGCAGTTAAAATACTTGGAAAGTTCTCCTCAAAAGATCCCGAAAAAAGCTTAAAGATAATTCAGAAATTTAGTCGGGATATTTCTGATTGGGCAGTTTGTGATACTTTAGCGACCCAAGGAATAAGAAAAATTGCGAAATCTAAAAAAGAAGAAATTTTTAAAATTTCAAAAAAGTTGATAGAGTCAAAAAATTTTTGGCAAAGAAGATTTGCTCTTGTTTTATTAATAGAATTATATCGGCAAGGCTTTAGTAAAGAAAGAATTGAAAAAATTTTAGAAAAAATAGAAAACGATAAAGAATATTATGTCAAAAAAGCAATTATTTGGCTAAAAAAAGAATTAAACAGAAAAATCTAATTTTAAAAATATTTTAGAGAATATATTTTCGAGGAAAGGTATATTATATAACTTAATTAATTTATGAAAAAAATTTTTATTTTTCCAGAAAGTGTTTGGGGAAGGTTATCAGTTGGTTCAGCGATTCTATTTTTTCTTTTTCTTTCTTTATTTTATTCTATTTGTGCTTTAGGACAGCGAGGAGGGGAAACATTTTTTAGTAATTTATATTTAGCGATACCTATCCTACTGGCGGCCATATCAGGGGTAGCTGCTTTTTTCAGTGGTCTTATTAGTATTTTTAAGAAAAAGGATTATTCTGTTTTAATATTTTTATCTACTTTGATCGGATTTTTCGTTCTTTTTTGGTTTATGGCTGAAATTGTTTCTTCTCATTAATAATATGGTGTCTTTTTTGTAGATGATATATAATCAAAATATGAATGTAAACTAATTAGAAAATATGTTTAAAAATTTTGAGAAAGATATTATTAAGAATATTCAACTTGACCAAATATATAAAAAGGCAATCCAAAAAATCACTGAAGAAGAAATTTCTTTGGATAATTTCTATGATCTTTATAGTAAAAAGGTAATTCAAAAAGATAAGGAATATATTGAAGAGTTAGAGAAAAAATTTGCATTAGAAAGATCTCAAAATCCAGAGAAAGAACAAATTGATAAAATTGCTACTATATTTGAAGCTTTGCTTTTTTATGAAGCAGAATCTAGCGAGTGGCTTGGAAACAATGTCCAAACAATTAAAACCTCAAAATACGATGATTATAAAAATAGGATAGATATAGTGGCAGAATTTCAAGAATCAAATAATTTTGTTAGTTATTTAGGATTAGCAATAGATGTGACCACTTCATGTGATCTCTGGAAAAAATTTAGGAGGATAAAAAAAGAAATAGAGAGAGGTAGATTGGCTAAGGTAAAATATTTCCGTTCAGATTATTTGAATTTTCGAGGTGAACTCTCTCAATTACCTCGAGTAATAATTGGAGCAGAGTGTCAAACAGTTCTAAATCTTGCTGATCTTTGGGTTGAAAAAAGAAAAAAAGAACTCGGAGAACACTTTATTCAATTTCAAATCTTAGAAGAAATTTTACTTCAAGCAGAGACCTTTGAGAAATATGCTCAAAAAATAAAATATCCGGAAATTACTAAATCTTATCACCATGTAAAACTTTTAATAGAAGGAATTTTAAAAGAGAAGAATTCACTTCTTCGAGCTACTAAAAAACGGGATAAAGTTTTTGAAGCAATTAAAGAATATCTCAAGGACTTTGAACTTTAAGGGATAGAGAATAAAACAGGGTTGAGTTTTAAATTTATTATGCGACAAATATATGATTTGTTTAAAATTTACAAAAGAAATATGAAACAAAAGCCGATATTAATAGTAGTAATTATAGTTATTTTAATAACTGGTGCTGGATTTTTTATTTATAAAAATAATAAGAATAATAAAAATTTTTTATTAGAAAAGGATACTGAAGAGAAACGAATCTTGTCAGAAGTATTACCTGAGAAAATAGAAGGGACTTCTATAAAAAACCAAGAAGAAGATAATAAAATTACTAATAATAAATTAAATTTAAGTGAAAGTGAATTTAAAAAGTCAAATAAACAAAGCCAAGAAGATAGTCAAATAAATCAAAAAGATTATAATAATAATCAACAAAATAATAAGGAATTAACTGAAATAAAAACAAAAACTCATCAAAGATTAGAAATTAGTTTTTTTAAAGGTATTTGGACACAGCCTGGTGGAGAAGAAAAAGTATTGAATAGTGATATTAAAAAGATGTTAGAAGATGGGGTAAATATTTTTGCCATTTCTGTTCTTTATCATACAAATCCTGACGGAACGGTTAAGATTGTTTCTCTTGGCCCTCAATGGGAATATAATTCGGAAGTTGGTTATCTTAATTTGATTAAAACAGCCCATAATGGCGGGTTAGGAGTTTATTTAGAGTTAGATTTTGATCATTGGTGGGAAGATCAGCAATTTTCCAATCTTTCTGAGAAGATAAAAGATAATTTTATCAAAAGTGTAAAAACTGCTATTATTCATTGGGCAGAAATTGCTGAGAAAGAAAAGGTGGAATTATTTTCTCCTATAAATGAGCCGACAAATGTTTTAGGAAAAAAAGAAGGAATAAAATTAGTGGAAAACATTTTACCTGAAATTAAAAAGAAATTTAAAGGAAAAACTAATGTTAAACTTTTTGGAATAGAGATTGGCGATTTTTCTCCTTATGGTACTATTTCTGGTTATGATTATGCTTCTGTAAATGTTTATGCAATAGACACTTCTAATAAAGAATTCATTTCTTATATTCAAAATAATGTAATACCTTATATGAAAAATCTTGTTCAGAAATACGAATTGAAAGGATATTTATTTGGTGAGATAGGGATTCCTGCTGATAATAAAGAACAAGCTAAATTATTTGAACAATTCTTTAATCTAACATGGGATGATACTAAAGGTTATTTTATTTCTGCTTGGGGACCGAAGTTTGATTTAAACGATCCTTTTCCTGATATGGAATTTACTAATTCTCCTGCTGAAGAAGTAATAAAAAAGTGGTATAAAAATTATTAAATATAAATAAAAAGCATTGGAATTGCAAAAATCCAATGCTTTTTATTTTTTAGTCAGATAAAATTATTTTTTATTCTACTGTAACTGATTTTGCCAAATTGCGGGGTTTGTCAACATCAATACCTTTTAATTCAGCGATGTGATAGGCTAATAGCTGGAGGGGGATGATATTGACAATCGGAGAAATTTCTTCTTCTGTTTTTGGAATTTTTAAAAAAATATCGGCTAAATGTTTTATTTTTTTGTCTTCAAAATTAACAAAAGCAATAATTTTCCCTTTTCTTGCTTTTATTTCTTCCATATTACTTAATATTTTTTCATAAGTTTTATCCTTTGGAGCAACAAAAACAACCGGCATATTTTCATCAATTAAAGCGATAGGACCATGTTTCATTTCTGCAGCTGGATAACCTTCAGCATGAATATAAGATATTTCTTTTAATTTTAAAGCCCCCTCTAAAGCAACTGGAAAATTTATTCCTCTTCCAAGATAAAGGAAATTAGAACTTGATTTAAATTTTTTGGCAATATCCCTAATTTTTTCAGAGTTGTTTAAAATTGATTTAATTTTAATAGGAAGTTTTTCCAACTCTTTTAAAAGACTTTTCCCTATTTTTTCTCCCTTTTCTTGTTTTATAAATAAGGCGAGAAGAAGGAGGGCAACAATTTGAGAAGTAAATGCTTTAGTACTGGCAACTCCTATTTCTGGACCGGCATGAAGATAAATACCACAATCAACTTCTCTGGCTATTGAAGATCCAACTACATTAACTATTCCTAATGTTCTTGCTTTTTTCTTTTTCGCCTCTTTTAAAGCAGCTAAAGTATCGGCTGTTTCTCCTGATTGAGAAATGACAATAATTAAATCACCTTTCTTAATTAAAGGGTTTCTGTATCTAAATTCTGAGGCATAATCAACTTCAACTGGAATTTGAGCGATTTTTTCAATTAGATATTTACCAATTAAACCAGAATGCCAACTTGTTCCACAACCAGTTATAATTATTCTTTTTATTGCCTTAATATTTAAATTAAGGGTTAATTTTATTTTTCCTTTTTTAACTCTCCCCCGGAGAGTGTTTCTGATAGAATCTGGCTGCTCGAAAATTTCTTTAAGCATAAAATGCTTAAACTTTCCTTTTTCCATTTCTTCAGCGGTCCATTTTATCTCATAAATTTTTTCATTTACCTTGTCTCCATTTAATTTTTCAATAGAATAGTTTTCTTTTTTGATTTCTCCTATCTCGTTATCGTTAAGGTAAATTACTTTTTTCGTTTGATTTAAAAGAGCAGGAACATCAGAAGCAATAAACATTTCTCCTTTTCCAAGTCCAATAACTAAAGGTGATCCTTTTCTGGCAACAATAATTTTCTCTTCGTTTTTGTGGATTACTGCTAAACCAAAGGCTCCTTCAACTAATTTTAAAGCCTTTTTAACCGCTTCTTTAAGGTTAGTTTGATAGAATTCTTCTATAAGATGAGCAAGAATTTCTGAATCTGTTTTAGATATAATCTTATGTCCTCTTTTCTTTAAAAAGGTTTTAAGTGATTGATAGTTTTCAATAATTCCATTATGGACTATAGCAATTTCTTTTTTACAATCTAAGTGAGGATGGGCATTTATTTCATTTGGTTCGCCATGAGTTGCCCAGCGAGTATGGGCTATACCGATATTTCCTTTTATCTCTTTAAGTTTTAAATCCTTTTCTAACTCAGAGATTCTTCCTCTCTTTTTAATCACTTTAAGGTTTTTTTCGTTATCGATTACACAAATTCCTGCCGAGTCATAACCTCGATATTCTAACTTTTTTAGACCATCAAGAAGAAGAGAAATAGATTCTCGTTTTCCTATATAACCAAAAATACCGCACATAATATATTTTTTTTAATTCATATAGCCAATTAATTTGGTGGCGAAATTGTAATTAGTTGGAAACTTATAAGATTTAAATTGTAAACCAAATTAATTCTAACATCTCAAATTTACGCGAAACGCAAACCGTAAAACTTAAAACGAAATAATAAAACAATAAATATCTATAAGTATTTTTTTCTCGTTAAAATTTATTTCGTTTTGCGTTTTATGCTGTAATTTTGATTTTTGGGATTATTCGACATCTTATTTCGTTGAGATTTCAGATGAAAATTTTTGAATTAGTTTTATTTTGATCTTTAACAAACTGGTTAGCAAACTATATTTAATTTTAATAATTTTAACTTAGCATAAAATATAAAAAATAACAACTTAAAATTTAAAAAGCGTAAAATAAACAAATTTAGGATTTATTCTTTCTTTTCTTCTTAATTTTTAGTTTTTTCTATCCTCCTTTTTCTTTTTAAAAAATTTGAATTTTTACTTTGTTAGAAGTTTTTAATTTTTTTATAAGGTAGAAAATTTAGAAATTAATAATCAAGTATGTGACAAGGTCTGCCCTTACTCAAAGATTTGAGCAAGGGCAGACCTTGCTCAAAATTCTCCCTTTTCCTCCCCCTTCCCAAAGGGAAGGGGGAGGATTGGGAAATGAAGAGGGGAAAAGGAAGGAAAGGAGAAAGAAAAGAAGGAGGAGTGAAAAAAAAAGGAAGGGGAGGATTGGGAAAGGGAAAAGGAAAAGAAGAGGATTAGGGAAAGAAAAGAGAAGGAAAAAAGTTAGAAATAAAAAAGGAGGACTGAGAAAAGTTTTATCCTTACCCTCTCCTTATTTTTTTGAAAAAAGAAAGATAGAAAATAGAAAAAAACTAAAAATTTCTTTTTTAAAAAAAGGAAAAATCAAAAATGCTAGTTTCTCAAAAATATTGTAAATGATAAGAGAATTTGTATAATTATATAAAAAGTTCTTTAAAATTAATAAAAAAGGAGGGAGATAAAAATGAAAAAAGTCTTAATAGTTGATGACTCAATATTTATCAGGCAATTAATCAGAGAAATCCTTCTCTCAGAGGGTTTCTCGGTAGAAGAGGCCTCTAACGGATTAGAGGCATTGGAAAAAATATATTTAAAAAAACCTCACCTAATCATTTCGGATGTTGAAATGCCAATAATGAATGGCATTGAATTGGCAAAAGAAAAACCATCCTCTTTACCAATCATCTTGATGAGCGGTAATGCTTCTCTTAAAGGAAGCTCCTTGGCAGATTATTTTTTACCAAAGCCATTTGATATTACTCATCTTCTTTCTATTGTAAAAAAAATATTATGACGATAATTAAGGACGAGATTAAATTTCTCGTCCTTTTTAATTTTATTGCGAAATAAATTATTTTATTTATCTTTTTAGAATTCTTCGTTTAGATTTTCTTGCCTTAAAAAATTCAATAGCAAACTTTTCGGCTTTATTTTCATCAAATTCACCGCAAGAAAAGATATTTAAATAAACTCGTCTCCATCTCTCTGAAAAATGAGCAGTAATAGAACTTGTTTCTATTAACTGAACCAATTGAATAACCTGCCGTATAATCTTTCCCAAAACCAAACTTTTCAATTATTGTCTCGCCGTATTTTTTCATCTTTATCCGACGACAAAGTTCATCGGAAAATTCCTTAATTTTTTCTTTAGAAGAAATTATTTTAAGATCACAATCATAAAGATCTAAAACTAACTCTTTCCCAAAAATTTTTGATTTTTCTGTTTTCATAATGAGATATTTATAATTATATCTTAATTTATAAATTAAATTATTTTAACATAATATTCATTTTTTTAAATTTTTCCTCCCCTTCTTTCCCAATTCTCTTTTTTCCTTTTTCTCTTATCCTCCCCCTCCAAAGGAGGGGGAGGAAAAAGGAGGGGGATGGGGAATAAAACCTCCCCCACCTTAATCCTCCCCCTCCAAAGGAGGGGGAGGAGAGGAATAAAGAGAGGAGGGGGAGGAGAGGAAAAGAAAAAGAAAGAAGTCCTATCTTTTCCAAAAGAGGAAGAGAAGAAGAAAAAAAGAGGAGGAGGGAAGAAGAAAAAAATCCCCCTTTCCTTTTGAAAGGAGAAAAAAGAAAAAATACCTTTTTCTAGAAAAAAGGTAAGAGAAAAGAAAAAACATTTTTTTTAAAGGAAAAGAGAATGGAGAGAAGGAGAAAATAAGGAGATAGAATTGATTGATTTTAAAAATAAGATAAGGTAAAATAAAAAAATATTATTATATTAAATTTTAAAAATGAAAAAGAAGAGAAATAAAAGAAAAAATAAAATAAAAATTATTGATGAGAAAAATAAAAAAGAAGTAATAAAAAAGAAAGAACAGAAAAAAACAGATATTTTTCAAGGTGTTCATAAAACAAAAGTTAGAGTGATTGGAATTGGCGGAGGAGGCGGTTCAATAGTTTCTGAAATTGCTGCAAGAGTTAAGAAAGCAGATTTTATTGTTGCTAATACAGACAAAAAAAGTTTAAATTCAATTAAAAACAAAAAAGTAAAATATTTCCAATTTGGACAGGAAGTAACAGGTGGATTGGGAGCAGGTATGAATCCTAAATTGGGAGAGGAAGCAGCTAAAAAAGAGGAAAAAAGAATAGAAAAACTTTTTGAAGGTCAAGATTTATGTATTTTAATTTCTTCTTTAGGAGGAGGGACAGGTGGAGGAGCGACACCTATTTTTGCTAAAATAGCAAGAAAAAAAGGTTCTCTTGTTTATGGTATTTTTACTTTTCCTTTTGAGTTTGAAGGAGAAAAGAAAATAGAAATTGCTAAAGAGGCGCTTTTAAAAATAAAACCCTATTTAAATATTTATTCAGTTATTCCTAATGAGAGAATTTTTCAAATAATAGATAAAAATACACCTTTACAAACTGCTCTTTCAATTATAAATCAGCACTTAGCAGAAAACCTGAAAGGCTTGATTGAAATGATTTATTTACCAGGTTTAATAAACATAGATTTTGCTGATTTAAAAACAATTTTAACAGAAAGTGGAAAATTAACTTATCTTAATACAGTAAGAATTAGTGATCCTAAAAAAGAGGATATAGTCAAAAAATTAATTTCCAGTAAAATTTATCCTTATACAATTCAAGGCGCAAGAGGGATTATTTATAATATTATAGGAGATAAAGATATTAAATTATCTGATATTGCTTTAATTTCAAAAACTTTAACCAATGCTTTAAATAAAAAAGCTAAAATTATTTTTGGTATTAATCAGCGTTCTGGGAAAGAGAAAGAAATAACTTTAACAATATTAGCTGTTGGCTGTAGCTCTAAAGGCGATTTTTTCAAAACATTGTCGTTAAAAAAGAAAAATCAAAAGTTAAAGAAAAAGGACCAAGAAGAAAATAAAAATCAAGATATAAAAATTTTAATAAAAGAAGAAAAAGAAAGAAGTCAGAAGAACACAGAAAAAAAACAAAAAGAAGAAAAAGATAAAAAAGAATTAAGAAAAGAGAAAAACAAGAAACAGGACAATAAGAAAAGAGATGAAAATAATAAAAATAAAAAAGAAAAAAAGAAGATAACAAGCAAACCTTTTATTAAACAAAATAAGAAAATAATAAAGGAAAAAGAAAAAGAGAAAGAGAAAGAAAAAGATAGAAAGAAAAGTAGA
>CAZPFE010000013.1:12136-12595 GCA_964585805.1 uncultured Candidatus Saccharibacteria bacterium
GTAAGAAAGAAAATAAATTAACTAAAAAGATTAAAATTAGTAAAGAAAAAAAAGAGAAGGATGTTTTAACAAAAACTTATAATGGAATAGGAAAAAATGTAGAAAAAATAAGAAGGAATGCTCTTCAAGTTAAAGAAGCAATTGAAGAAGAAGAAAGAAGATTAATAGAACAAGAGAAATTATGGGAAATACCAGCAATTTTTCGAAGAAAAAATAAATAAAATATAACCCTAAACTAAAACTATGGATATCAAAAAAGCTATCATTCCAGCTGCAGGATTAGGAACACGCTTTTTACCTTTATCAAAAATAGTTTCTAAAGAACTTTTGCCATTAGTTGATATTCCTTTAATTCAATATATTGTTAAAGAAGCAAAAGAATCTGGGATAGAAGAAATAATTTTTGTTCTTAATCAAAACAACAAGAAAATTGTTGATTATTTCAAACCTTCTCCTAAA
>CAZPFE010000014.1:0-12493 GCA_964585805.1 uncultured Candidatus Saccharibacteria bacterium
GAGAAAGAGAGTCCCCTCCAGAGGAGGGGGAGGAAAAAGGAGGGGGAGGGTATTTTGGATTTTGGTCATTTGAATTTATTTACCCCGTTAGAAATCTTTAACTTCTTTACGGGTTTATCCCGTTAGAAATCCTTGACTTCTTTACGGGGTGAAGGATTTCGGATTTTTATATTTATTAGATTTGACATTTGACATATAGATTTGACATTTAACATTTGAGATTTGAGATAAAATTGCTTTTCGCTTTGAGTTTTGCACTTATCTTTTTATACTTCCATTTCTCTTAACGCTTTTATTCTTTCCTCAATCGGTGGATGAGTTGAAAATAACTTGGTAAGCCAACTTTTAGTTTGTTTGCCTTTAAAAGGTGAAGCAATATAAAGATGAGCAGTGGAATTATTAGCAACTTTCATAGGCGTCTGGTCTTGAGAAATTTTTTCCAAAGCTCTTGCTAAACCTTCGGGATATCTTGTCAAAAGAGCACCAGAAGCATCTGCTAAAAATTCTCTTTTCCGAGAAATAGCCAGCTTAATAAGAGTAGCAACCAGTGGCGCTAAAATTAACAAAATTAAAGAAAAAAGCAATAAAATTAAACCTCCTTGTTCATTATTCTCATCATCTCTTGTTTCAAATCCTCTATAAAAGTTTATTCTAAACAAAAAATCAACCAAAACAGAAACTATTCCAACTAAAACCACTATAACCGTTGATAATAAAATATCCTTATTTTTAATATGAGAAATTTCATGAGCAAGAACTCCTTCTAACTCAACTCTTTCTAATTTATCAATAAGTCCTTGAGTAATAGCAATTGCCGCATGCTGATTATCTCTTCCTGTAGCAAAAGCGTTCGGTTGGTCTTCGGGAATAATATAAATTTTGGAAACCGGTATACCAGCAGTAATGCAAAGATTTTCAACTAAACGATAAATTTCAGGATTATCTTCCTTTTTAATTCTCTTAGCTCTATTCATTGCTAAAACTATTTTATCAGAATACCAATAACTAAAAAAACTTGCTAAAATACTATAAATAACTGCTATCCAAAAAACAATATAACTACCAACTAAACGAGAAATAAACCAGCCAAGAAGAATAACAAAAATAAAAAATCCGGTTAAATAAAACCATGTTTTCCGAACATTAGATTCTGCCTGAGTATATAAAGTAGACATATTTTTAGTATTTTTCAATTTTTTTCTGTAAGGATTGAAATAACTTTAACATTTCAGGCAATTTTTCATAAAACTCATCGGCAAATTTTTCATTATAAGTATGAATTGCTTCATTTCTTAAATCAGTCATTTTTATCCAAAGATTATCATAATCAATAATACCTTGACGATACGCTTCTCTAAAACAATCTTTTGGCGAAAAACATTTAATACCTTTTTCTTCTTCTAAAAACGCTTTGACAAGTTTCCAAGATAAATCAAAAGCAAGTTCAAATCTTTTAATTGCTGAATCGCGATTTATATCATTTTTTTCTTTTGCTAAAACTTCTTCAAAACGTCTAATAATCTGAGTGTATTGTTTTTTTATTGCTTTAAATTTCGTCATAAAACTCATTTTATTTATTCTTTTATCGGCTCAATATATTTTTTAGCAACTTTATAAAAATCTTCAGAGACATTATTAAAATCAACAATATCAATTTGATAAAGAACTGGTAAATTAGAAATTTCCTCTTTAATCTTTGCCATAATTTCAATAGGAATAGGTTTTGCTCCTTCAATCCCAATATCAATATCTGAACGTGGAGAATTATTCTTTCTTACTCTTGAACCAAAAAAGAAAACTTTATATTCATTTAAATTTAAGTATTTGCCGATAATTCTAAGAATATCTTTTTTCAAGTTTTCTTCAGAATAATGGATTATTTCCATATTCAAAAAACAAAATAAAATTCAACAATGAATAACCTTAATATTACGCTTTCTTTATTAAAACTTTACCTGAGGCATTTTTTTCTCTGTTAACTCCTCTATTTCAAATAAATCCATTTTTTTAAAGCCAAAAATTTTAGCTACAATATTTGCCGGAAAACTTTCAATCTTGGTATTAAGATCTCTAACATTGGCGTTATAAAACCTTCTTGCTGCTTGGATTTTATCCTCTGTATCTCGCAACTCTTCCTGAAGCTTTAAAAAATTTGCTGAAGCCTTTAAATCAGGATAATTTTCAGCAACCGCAAACAAACTTTTTAAAGTATTTGACAGCATATTTTCCGCTTTTTCCTTTTCTTTAGTTGTCTGCGCCCCTATTGCCTTTGTTCTTGCTTCAGTAATTTTTTCAAAAACTTCTCTTTCATGGGCAGCGTATCCTTTAACTGTTTCCACTAAATTAGGAATTAAATTATACCTTCTCTTTAATTGGACATCTATATCCGCCCAAGCTTCTTTTGCTCTATTCTTTAAAACAACCAAACGATTATAACTAAAAATCAACCAAAAAAGTATCAAACCTAAAATAATTAACACATAAATTTCCATATTTCCTATAAAATTTTTATTTATTTTTATTTATTTTTATTTATGATTATTGCTAACTACTCTAACAACAACTTAATCATTTTCCCCTTTATCTTCTCCCTCTTCAGGAAGGAAGAAAATATAGGTAAAACAGAAAAAGAAAAATTTATTGTCAAAGTGATTACATATCTCTTATAAAATATTATAAATGATTTTTTTTAAAAAACAACACCAACCCTTTTTCTGGATTGGTGATAAAATATCTAACTCTTTATTATTCAATTTAAAGAGAAATAAAATAAAGAAAGTTTATATAATTACTACTAGAAGAGGCTGACCAGCAAATCCTCCAAGATTCTCCTCTTCTTACCGGCATTGTAAAGGTCATATGATCCTTACTATCTCCTTCTGAGCCATTGATTTGGGCCCTTGTTTTCCATGAACCATTTTCTAAAATTTGACCTGAAATTGTATAGGAGTGTCCTCCTCCTTTTAAAACCACAAAACCATCTGCTGAAGCAACATGCATATAACCACACTTATTACTACTTCCTGCAATACTAACACTAGAAGTAATATAATCTTTTCTTTCTCCAAAACTACTCCCTCCTGAAGGCCATTTAACACGACAATCATCACGAATACACAAACCTTGCCCTTTAACATAACCATTAACCTCTAACTTTCTAGTTGGATTTGTGATTCCTATTCCCACATTACCCTTATCCACAATTAAACCATTTTCTGCTCCTCCAGTGTTAAGAATTAATCCTCCTGCTTTTTCTTGACCGTCTGGACCAACATTCAAAGGAGCGGGAACATTACCTCCTGGTGGTGATTGATCAGGAGGAATCCAGGCAATAACATAGAAACCTATTACAAAACAAAGAATCAAGATACTAAAAACTAATGAAACTGTTTTTGGTGATAGCTGTTCGTTAAAAAATATTTTATTTTTAGAAAGTATTTTGTTTTTATTATTATCTATCTGCATAATAATATATTTTTTTTATTTTTTTATACAATTTACCAAGGAATTATTTCTTTCCATTTAGGAAGGAAATAATTCACTTTAATTTCTATAGTATCTTCTGAAGTCCCTCCTGAACCAGTACATCTTAATGTATAAGTAATACTAGAGAAAGCATCTATATCCTCAGAACCATTAATTCCTGTCCATCCAGAAGGTGAAATAGTACACTCCTTTGCATTCTTTGAATTCCAACTAATAGTTACCCTGTCGCCAAAATCAACCGATAAGGTACCGCCTAATATCTCTTGACCTACTGCATTTCCATCAGATGTAGAAGCCCAAATATCTGCTTCAGGTCTCGGCGCTGTAATATTAACAACTACACTATCTGATGTAGAACCTGCATCATTTAAACAAGTTAAAGTATAAGTATAAGTTTGAGGACCAAGTAAATTAAATATTGTTTCTGAACCATTCGCAGGTTTTCCACCTGACCAACTCCCAGACGCCTCACAAGAATCAGCATAACTAGAGGTCCACGATAAATTTACTGAAGAACCAGAAGTTTTCGTAATTGGGCCATCAGAATTATCTGCCTTAATATCAACCTTGGGAGGAGGATTTGTTACTGTAACTGTTGTCCTTGCCTCAGCAGTAGTTCCTCCTCTTTCTACTATAACTTTTGGATAATAAGTTCCTTTTTCATTATAAGTAGCCGAATAAACATTTGAAGAATCATTATTATGACTAGGACCACATTCTTCCTCACAGTCACTTACTGTAGAACAATCATAATTACAATCTTCCCAAAAATAATAAGTGGTAGAACCACTAATAGTTCCTGAAACATCAGCTGTCAAAGTGGTGGTTAAAGGAAACTGACCACTACTAGGATCTGCTGAAAGAGACACAGAAAGAGTAAAGGGTTTTGTTTTTACCCTATAATCAGCACCTCCGCTTGCCCCAGAATCACTGCTATTAAAACTAATCCAGCCAACAACATCAGAACCCCAAGCCCAACCATGCCAACTTCCATCTGTATTAATCTGAGCAATTTGATCCGCTAGACAAATATCAGTATCACAAAACCTAATCCAACCATCCCAACCATCACCATATGCCAATGCTCTTCCCCAACCAGTCAATTGATGAGTACTAAAATTATATTGAGCAATCGGTCCGCTATCTCCATTAAAAGGAGCAGTTGGCGGATTACCTGTATCCTCTCTATTAAAACTAATCCAGCCAATATTCTCAGACCAAGCGTAACCTGATAAATCTCCTGTCGTTGGATCAATGTTTACTCCGTAGTCAGTAATAGAACTTCCTATTGGACATTGAGGATAGTTCCCAGTGTCTGTTGTTCCATCTTCATTTGAATCACAATTTATAGAATTAAAACTAATCCACCCGATATTTTCCGACCAGGCGTAACCTGTAGTATTTCCGCTAGCCTGAACTTGAACACCTATCCCTGTCATTAAAAAAAATACAAATAAGAAAATAAATAAAAAAATATTATTTTTTTTCATAATCATAAAATTATTTACCTAAAAAGAAATAAGAGGGATAAAATACACATCATTTATATATTGAGTGTCTGTGGATTTAGTATAATAATGAATCCTCCAAGATTCTCCTCTTCTTACCGGCATTGTAAAGGTCATATGATCCTTACTATCTCCTTCTGAGCCATTGATTTGGGCCCTTGTTTTCCATGAACCATTTTCTAAAACCTGTCCTTCAATTGTATATGAACTCCCCCCTCCCCTCAAAACCACAAAACCATCTGCTGAAGCAACACGACGATAAGCATAACCATCCGCTGGGGTAAGAGTAGGATATCTGAATGTTGCTGCAAAACTCATCCCTCCATAATCTTTTCTTTCTCCAAAACTACTCCCTCCTGAAGGCCATTTAACACGACAATCATCACGAATACACAAACCTTGCCCTTTAACATAACCATTAACCTCTAACTTTCTAGTTGGATTTGTGATTCCTATTCCCACATTACCCTTATCCACAATTAAACCATTTTCTGCTCCTCCAGTGTTAAGAATTAATCCTCCTGCTTTTTCTTGACCGTCTGGACCAACATTCAAAGGAGCGGGAACATTACCTCCTGGTGGTGATTGATCAGGAGGAATCCAGGCAATAACATAGAAACCTATTACAAAACAAAGAATCAAGATACTAAAAACTAATGAAACTGTTTTTGGTGATAGCTGTTTGTTAAATTTATCAAAAAATACTTCTTTTTCTTCTTCTTTGTTTTTGTTGTTTGTCTGCATATGATTTATATTTGCTGTTATATACTAAATTTTTATTTAACAACAGGCGCAGATAAACTTTTTAGCACATCTTCTGAAACCTCGTTGGCTTCATTTTGAGATGCTGGAGATGAAAGGCTCTCTTTAACTTCCGGAGATAACTCCTCACCCTTTGACTGAGGGGCGGTCAAACTTTTCATAACTTCTTCTTTCTGAGACTGCTTTTTCTCTTCTCCAGGCAAACTCTTCTGAGAACTCTGTCTATTTTGAAAATAAACAATCAATCCAATTATTAAAATTAATAAAATTAGAAAGACAAAAATAAAAAATAAAAATTTTTTTCTGGAACTATTTAACAACATAGTAAATTTTTAATTTTCTTTTATTTTCATTTTAGGAAAGCTCATTTTTCTTGTCAATATCAGTAAACAAGGAAGATATTGAGGATTAGAAAAAATTTCTATTTCAGAATCGCTTTCTAAAATTGTTTTTACTAAATAATAATCTTCTCCTTTAACTATTTTTATTTGAGGAATATAAAAAAATAAATCATCCTTAATAGAAAATATCTTTTTTATTGCTTTTTCAATTCCTGATAATTTACTTCCTCCACCAAAAACATTTATAGAAAAAACAACTTTCTTATTAAAAATTTCTTTCCTCACTTCTTTTTGAAAAAAAGAAGCAAATTCTTCTAACGGCTTACTTAAAATCCTCTCTATTTTAATTCTGCCGCTTATACTAAAATTTAAATTTTGATCATAATTCTCTTTTAAATATCTTGCTGTTGCTTCATCTATCCCTAAATCATCAGCTAAATACCGAGAAAAAATATTACCTCCTATACCCACCTCTCCTATATTTTCCAAAAAGCCATTTCGGAAAAAAAAGTATTGACTAAATATCCCGCCAATATCTAAAAAAAGAACTGCCTCTTCATTTTTATCTTCACTACTAATAAAAGATAAAGCCTCAACAAGATGAAAAATTTCTACTTCGCTTAATTTTAAATCTCTAAAAATTCTTTTAAACATCTCTAAGTAATCTCTTAAAGCAAAAATACCTACAATTAGCGCTTCTGCCTCTATTTTTTCAAAATTATCAAAAGAAGAAACTAAATAACCATTAACTTTTCTCTGAATAATTTCTAATTTTAACCATTCAAGTTCTGAAGGCAAAATCCCTGTTTCTTCAGTAAAATTATCACTAATCTTTTTTCTTGCTTGATAAAAAAGATATTCTTCAAATTCTTTATTATTTTTAAAAAACGAATTTTCTTTTTTTGAAAGTTTAATATTTACAACTCTCGCTTTTAAAACCGTAGGAGGCAAACTAACTATTGTTTTATAAACCCCTTTAAACGGAAAAGAAAAAGATAAAACATTACGAGACAATTGTTCTAGTGTATTTCTTAGTGTTTTTTTTATAATTTCCTCTTGAAATTTGAAATTATTAAAAATATTAACTTCTTCAAAATACTGAAGAGATGCGCCTTTTATTATTCTTCTATTTTCTTCTTTATCTTTTGATGTCTTTTCTTTTCCATTTTCCTGACAAATAACCGCTTTAATCGCTTCGGTTCCGATATCTATCACTAAAAAAACATCATTTTTCTTTTTAGATAAAAACATAATACAAAATTTTAATTTCAAGAAATATTTATTATTTATTTTCTTGCTTAACCTCCTCCTTTATGTCTTTTTCTCCTCCCATCCCCCTCCTTTTTCCTCCCCCTTCCCAAAGGGAAGGGGGAGGATTAAAATAAAAAGGGGAGGATTTCCTCTTTTTATCCTCCCCCTTCAGAGGAGGGGGAGGATATAGGAGGGGGAGGATATAGGAGGGGGAGGTTTAAAAAAGAGAAAAAGATTAAACTTTAATTTAGTTAAGTGCAAAAATATAAAAAAATCATTCCAAAATTGCCTTAATTCTTCTAACACCAGCTCCTGAAGATTCTTCTTTAATAATTTTGAAACTACCTAACTCTGAAGTTCTTTGGACATGAGGACCAGCACAAACTTCTTTCGAAAATATTTTCGGCGGTTCAACTAAAAAATTTCCAATTGAATAAACGCTAACTATCGGTGGATATTTTTCTCTAAAAAAAGCAAGCGCGCCAGATTTAATTGCCTCTTCATATTTCATCTCTTCTTTTCTTATCTCTAAATCTTCTTTAATCTTTTGATTTACTAAATTCTCTACTTTCTCAATCTCTTCTTTTGTCAACTTTCGGGGAAAAGAAAAATCAAATCTCAGCCGTGAAGAAGTAATATCAGAACCCATCTGCCTCACTTCATCTCCTAAAATATGCCTTAAAGCAGAATGGAGAAGATGAGTAGCAGTATGCAGTTTTGCTTCTTCATAACCAGCATCCCTACCTACTCCGCCAAATTTTTTCTCTGCTCCAGCTCGCGATATCTCCTGGTGTTTCTTAAACTCATTGTAAAAGCCTTCTTTATCAGTAGAAAAGCCTTTTTCTGCCCCTATTTCTTCAGTTAATTCTAAAGGAAAGCCATATGTTTCATAAAGATAAAATGCCTCTTTGCCTCTAATTGTTTTATGGTCAGCTTTTGCTAAAATTTTATTTAATTCTTTCAAGCCTTTCTCTAATGTTTTCTCAAATTTTTTCTTTTCTTCATTGATAGTTTTTAGAATATCTTCTCTTTTTTCTTCTATCTCTGGATAGATATCTTTATAATTTTCAATTATCTCTTCAGCTAAAACAGGTAAGAAATTACTCTTTATTTCCAAAATATACCCATAACGCATTGCTCTTCGCAAAACCCTTCTTAATATATATCCTCTATCTACATTACTTGGATAAACACCATCTCCTATTAAAAAAACCGCTCCTCTTACATGATCAGCAATAATCCTGAACTCTCTTTTTCTTTCTTTATAACTAACATTTGTTATTTTCTCTAACTTTTGAATAACAGGCAAAAATAAATCTGTCTCATAAGCAGAATCTTTATCATTTAAAACTGAAGTAATCCTTTCAAAACCAATTCCTGTGTCTACATTCCTTTGAGGAAGTTTGGTATAGGATCCATTCTCATCTTTCTTAAACTCCATAAAAACTAAATTCCACAATTCAACAAATCTCTTACAACGAGGACAATTAGGACCGCAATCTGGTTGGCCGCAACCATATTTTTCTCCCCGGTCGTAGTGTATCTCCGAACAAGGACCACAAGGGCCGGTTTCAGAAGTTGGTCCCCAAAAATTATCTTCAAAACCAAATTCTACAATTCTTTCTTTTGGAATGCCCTGTTCCTGCCATATTCTTAAAGACTCTTCATCTCGAGGAATACCCTTTTCTCCTTTGAAAATTGTCACCCAAATTCTATCCTTATCTAAACCAATTTCGTTAACAAAAAAATCAACTGCTAATTTAATCGCTCCTTCTTTAAAATATCCTTTTTCAGGATCTTCGCCAATTGACCAATTTCCAAGCATCTCAAAAAAAGTATGATGAGTATCATCACCTACCTCCTCTATGTCAGGCGTCCGAAAACATTTTTGAACAGAACATAAATGTCTTGTTCCAAAATCATCTAAGACATCTTTCTCTCCTGATAAATAAGGCACAAATTGCTGCATACCGGCAGAAGTTAGTAAAACTGTTTTATCTTCAGGAATTAAAGAACTTGAAGGAACAATTTTATGTCCTTTCTTTTGAAAATAATCTAAAAATTTTTGCCGTAACTCTTTAGAATTAATCATAATTTTAATTTATTTTTTTACTTTCTCCTCCTCCTCTTTTTATTATTTTCCTCCCCTCCTCTTTTTATTCTTCTCCTCCCCCTCCTCTGGAGGGGGAGGATTAAGGTGGGGGAGGGTTTAATTAAATCATCTTATTTATCAACTATATCTATCTGCTAAGTTACTAGCAATACAAGACTCTGGTTTTATTTTTGGCTCAAAACCGTTTCCCCGAATTAAATTTGTCAACTCCTTGACCATATCCTTTGTTCTCCCTTTTTCACCAATATCAGCATGAATATAACGAAACTGATAATTCAGACCTTTTTCAAAAGGCTTAATTTTTTCTTTTAAAATTTCTTTCAAGGATAAAGCAAAATTGCAAGAAATTAATACTTCCTGCAGTATTCTGTTTTTCCAATTAGCAAACTTTTTATTCTCAGAACGAGGATATCTAACCTTTTTCAAAAAAAATCTCCCTCCTTCTCCTGTTCTTAAAACAGCAATAACTACTGGAAAAATAGGATCATCTTCTGACGACGAATCGCATCCCACAATAATATCATAAAACTTAGCCGGTTTTTCCCGCATATAATTTATAATCTCCTCTACTGCTTCAGAAAAACTAACATATCCTCGTGTTGGATTATAAAGTTTGTCTATCTCTATCACCTCAATTTCTTTTTTTTGTTTTTTAATTCCTTCAACAACCATATTATTTCATAATAACTAATCATAACAAAAAAACAACCTCTTTTTGGTTGTTTATTTTTTTAAGTATTTTATTTTATTATTTTTCCTCTTACCTCTCTAAAAATCAACACCCTCCTCATCTCCTAATTCTTTCTTTAAATATTCAGGTAAAACTAATGAGCTAAAAAATATCCTTGGACTATAAAAAAGAAGAACATCTTTAAATTTGCTAAATTTTTTCTCTATTTTTTTAAAAAGATTTCTATTGATTTCAATTTTTTTCTTTGAAGCTAAAATAAAAGTATATTCTGTTGAACATTGAAAACACGGCACCCCAGCCTTGTAAACTTTAGCAAATGGAAAAATACTTTTTATTTTTTTAAATACTCTCTTCAAGCTACAATATTGCTCAAATAAACATCCACTTTGGAGAGCAATCAAACCATCCTCTTTAAGGGCAGAAAATACATCTTTATAAAATTTTTTAGAAAAAAGAGACAAAGAAGGTCCTCCCGGATCCGTAGAATCAATGATAATAACATCAAAATAATCTCTAAATTTTTTAACAAACTTTAAACCATCATCAATTATCACTTTTACTCTTTTCTCTTCAAACGCCCCTTGAGAGACAAAAGGTAAATATCTCTTAGAAACTTTTATCACTTCCTCATCAATCTCAACTAAATAAACTTCTTTTATTGGATGTTTTAACAATTCTCTTAAAACACCTCCGTCACCTCCACCAATCACCAACACGCGTTTAGGGATTTTAGAAAGAAAAAGAGCAGGATGAACAAGCATCTCATGATAAATAAATTCATCTCTTTTAGACAACTGAATAATACCATCTAAAACCAATACTCTACCAAAAGGATAAGTATCTATTATCTCTATTTCTTGAAAATTGCTTTTTATTTTTAAAATTCTTTTTCTTATCTTTATTCCTGTCTGAATAGTAGAATACACGCCTGATTGATTTTTTTCAAAAAACCATTCCTTGGGATTAAAAAATATTTTACTTTCAATAAACTGCTTTTTCCTTTTTTTGAGATTTTTAACCTCCATATGCAACCTTATACTACATTTGTTTTTTAATTAAACCTCTCTTAATTTTTTCTAAATCAACCTTTCTTGGCTCAAATGTTTCCTTTAAAAACTCCAAAGCCTTTTCAGGCATTGAATGATCGCCGCAAGTAAAAACATCAACTGCTAAATATTTTATTTCTGGCCAAAGATGAAGAGAAATATGACTTTCTGCCAAAAGAATAACCCCTGTCACGCCTTGAGGGGTAAATTTATGAATAGCAACTTCTAAAGGAATATTATTAGCTCTCTTTGCTGCTTCAATCAAAATTTCTTTTATTTTCTCTCCATCGTCAATTATATTGTTTATTTCCCAAAAATCAGCGATAAGATGAATACCAGCATACGACTCTTTCAATTTTCTGTCTTTATTTTCTGTTATATTTCTCTTAAAATGATTTATCTGTGATAAGACAAATCTCTTTGTTTTTTGAATCATATTTTCAGCTAATTGCTTTATCCTGTGAATATCTCACAGAACGCTTGCTTCTTCTATTTAATCAAAGAAGCAAGAAAAACAAAGAGAATTACCTGCTCTTAAAAAAACAGGTAAAAACAAAAAAGCAATTAGCAGTTAAGTTATATTTTTTTCTTTATAGCATTTCCGAAGAAAAAATCAACTTTCACAAAAATTTTAAAGATAAAAAACAAACGGAAGTTTATCCTACTCTGATTTTAAATTATTGCTTTGTAAGCTTGCATTTTTCCGGAATTTAAAAGTATTTCTTCAAAACATTTAATACCCTTTTTTATAGAAAATTATAACTTATTTATCTAATTAATTAATATAACCAAATTTCAGCTTTTAATTGTTGTATTCACCTTCAACGATTCTTGCAACTTCTGGAGAAGCATGATCAACGGAATAGGTTTTATTCTTCTTGTCGTAAATCAATAATCCCATCTTAACTAAAGTATCAAGATGATGTTTTCCATACCGCTGTGCATACTTTTTCTTACTGATTTGAACATTATAGCTATCTTTAATATCTTGTAAGGTAAAATCATGATGCGAAAAATCTTCAAGTATTTTTTTAAATAATTCTAAAGCAACCGTAATTTTTTTATTCTCAATCAGTTGCTCTTTATCAGGATTTCCAATAATATTGTAATACTGGTCAAGTCTATCTATATTCATAATTTATATAGTTAATTTCAACTTTTTTTCGTCAAAAACCTCAAAAATTCACATCTCTACTCTCAAATTACAAAAACCAAATATCTCGACAAATCTATTACTCCAGTGGGCACGGAAGGAATCGAACCTTCCACCTCTTCTTTATCAGAGAAGCGTTCTA
>CAZPFE010000015.1:0-11411 GCA_964585805.1 uncultured Candidatus Saccharibacteria bacterium
TTTCTAACAATTTTTATTTGGATTTTTAGATATAGAAATCAAAAACTAAAAATAAAAAAATTTCTCTTGATTATTTTTTTAAGTTTAATTTTTATTTTTATTTCTTTTATTGCTGTTTCAAAAAGGACAACCGTTGAAAAAAGAATAATAGATACTATTTCTTTGCCAAAACTTCAGCAAAGTATCCAAGAAGACAGGATTGATTTTATAAAAAAAAGCGCTCAAGAGGCCTCTGAAAAAGAATCGTTAATGTCTTTTTTCATTGGAATGGGAGCAGGGTCAGTAGGAGAAGTTCACAACCAATATCTTCGCAATTTCATTGAAACTGGGATTATTGGGAGTATCATATTTTTAATTTTAATTTTTGCTATAATAAGGAAAAGTTGGCAAGGATTTTTAAAAAATGAAGATAATTTTCTTGTTGGTTTGTCGGCTGGTCTTTTAATTGCTACTTTAGCAATGCTTTTTTGCGGATTTGCTACTTCACCATTTATTGTGGTTAAACCGTCAGAGGTTTATTGGTTTTTTGCAGCTATGATAATGTTTACTTTAATTAGTTTAGAAAATAAATTTGAATAATTATTATGTTTCAAGTATCTGTTATTGTTCCTTGTCGGAATGAGAAAAAGTTTATTAGCAAATGTTTAGATTCTATAATTAATCAAGATTATCCAAAAGAGAAATTGGAAGTTTTAGTTATTGATGGGATGTCAGATGATGGGACGCGGGATATTGTAAAAAAATATATTCAAAAATATTCTTTTATTAAATTTTTAGATAATCCTAAAAAGATTAAACCTTGTGCTTTAAATCTTGGAATTAAAAAAGCAAAAGGAGATGTGATTATAATAATGGATGCTCATTCTGTCTATAGTAAAGATTATATTTCAAGATGCGTTGCTAATTTAGAAAAGTATAAAGTTGATAATGTCGGGGGGTTGCTAAAGACCATACCGCCTAACAATAATTTAATAGCTAAAGCAATTGCTGTTTGTTTTAATCATTTTTTTGGGGTAGGCGGGTCTATTTTTAGAACTGGCGCTCAAGAACCTCAATTAGTTGATACGGTTTTTTGCGGTTGTTATAAAAAAGAAGTGTTTGATAAAGTTGGTTTATTCAACGAAAATCTTGTTCGGAGTCAGGATATGGAGTTTAATTTACGTTTAAAAAAAGCTGGCGGGAAAATTCTTTTAGTGCCAGATATTGTAGCTTATTATTATCCAAGATCTACTCTTAAGAGTTTTTTTCTTCATAATTTTGAAGATGGGGTTTGGGCGGTTTATCCCTTAAAATTTGTTAAAATACCTTTTAAGTTAAGGCATTATATTCCTTTAATTTTTGTTTCATCTTTGTTAGGCAGTTTATTTTTGAGTTTGTTTTCTTTAATAGGGAAAATATTATTTATTTTGATTTTTGGTTCTTATTTTTTAGTAAGTTTATTTTTTTCTTTTGAAATTGCTATTAAAAAAGGGTGGGAATATTTTTTTATTATGCCAGTGGTTTTCTTTGCTCGTCATTTTGCTTATGGTTTAGGCTCTTTGTGGGGAATAGTAAGAATCTTAATTTCTTGACGAATTTATTCTATTTCCGATAATAATAAAAAAGTGTTATTTTTGGAAATAAATAATTTTATGACTTTTAATGAGTTGAAAGAAAAAGCTAAAAGTTACCCTCTTTTTAAATTAGAGGATATTTTTAAATGGTTTCCTGCAGCAAAAAAACAAACTACTTTAAATCAAATTAATTTTTGGATAAAAAGAGGGTGGTTAGAAAGGGTAAAAAACGGAGTTTATAGAATAAAAGATTTTGGGCCTGAGGATCCGTTTATCATAGCTAATTTTATTTACTCGCCTTCTTATATTAGTTTAGAAAGCGCTTTAAATTATTATAGTATTATTCCCGATATTCCTTTTGGTACAACTTCAGTAACTATTAAAAAAACAAAAATTTTTAAGATAAAGAGTTATGGTGTTTTTTATTATAATCACCTTAAATCTGATTTATTTTTTGGCTATAAAAATGTTATAGTTGAGAAAAATTATAGTTATAATATTGCTTTTCCAGAGAAAGCATTGTTTGACTATATTTATCTTAAAGCTAAAGGAATTACCTCTTATGAAGGATTTATTGAAGAGTTGAGATTATCTTTAACAGAAGATTTTAATTGGAAAAATTTATTAAAATGGCAAAAATTAGTTCCTTCTAAAAATAAAACTTTTCACGAATTAATTAATATTTTATGTCAGAGATATTATGGTGAATAAATTCCTTTTAGAAACATTAAGAGAAGAAGGGAAAAGGTTAAAAATTCCTTTCCATAAAAATAGGGCTTTAATTAGAGAATATCTGCAGAGTAAAATTATCTATTATCTTTATGGAATGTCAGAAGCTAGGAAACTTTCTTTTATTGGAGGAACAAGTTTAAGACTTTTAAGAGATTTAGACAGATTTTCTGAAGATTTAGATTTTGATAATTTAGGATTAAGTTTTTCTCAAATAAAAGATTTGTTTTTGAAAATTAAGAATGTTTTAGAGAAAGAAGGATTTGAAATTGTTTATAAAATAAAAAAGACCAATAATTCGGGGATAGGAGATATGAAATTTAAAAATCTTTTATTTAATTTAGGGATAAGTCCTTATCAGGAAGAGAGTTTAGTAATAAAAATAAATTACACTACTCCTAAAATAAAACCTGAAACAGAAGTAGTTATTTTAAATCGTTTTGGCTTGGTTCAAGCAGTTGTTAGTAATACTCTTGAGTTCCTTCTTTCTCAAAAAATGCGAGCTGTTTTGTCGAGAAAAGATCCTCAACCAAGAGATTTTTACGATGTAGTCTGGTTTTTATCTCATAAAGTTCAACCCTCAGCTAAGCTTTTTTCAGAAATGAGGGTAAAAAACAAAGAAGAGCTTTTCTTAAAATTGAACCATATTTATCAAAAGAAAGTTTTTCCTAATATTAATCAATTTAAAAAACGATTAGCTCCATTTTTAATTGATGAGAAAAAAGTTTCTTATTTAGATATTTTCGGAGATTTGGTCAAGGATTCTTAAATAATATCTCCGACGTTTTTAAGATTTTTTTTATTTGCTTATGGTTTAGGCTCTTTGTGGGGAGTAATTAAACTTTTAAAAAAGTAAGATGGAAAGTATTCAGGACAGAGAAAATAAATTAAGGCAAATTAAAGATGAAGTAGTTGTTTGTAAAAAGTGTTCTCTTTATAAAACGAGACGGCTTCCGGTTATTGGCAAAGGAAATCATCAAGCAAATATTGTTTTTGTTGGGGAAGCGCCTGGTTTTCAAGAAGATAGGACAGGTCGTCCTTTTTGCGGTTCGGCTGGGAAAGTGTTGGATTATTTATTGATGGGGATAGGAATTAAAAGAGAAGATATTTATATCACCAATATTTTAAAATGTCGGCCTCCAGGAAATCGCGATCCTAAAGAAGAGGAAATTAGGGCTTGCGCTCCTTATTTAGAAAGACAAATTGAAATTATAAAACCAAATATAATTTGTTCTTTGGGCAGATTTTCAATGGCTTTTTTAATGAAAAAATTTGGTTTTGAAAAAGAAATAACTTCTATCAGCAACCTTCACGGGAAAGTTTTTAAATCAAAAGAAGGAATAATTTTAATTCCTTTTTATCATCCAGCAGTTGCTGTTTATAACCCAAAAATGAAAGAATATTTAAAAAAAGATTTTCAAGTTTTAAAAAAGTTTTTGTTCTAAATTATTAAATCAGAAAGAGTTATTCACAGTTTGACTAAAATGTTTGGCTTGTTAGAATGAGATAATAAAATTATTTAAAATTCTTATAAATCCTCCCCCTTCCCTCTGGGAAGGAAAAACATCTTTCTCATCCTCCCCCTTCCCTCTGGGAAGGGGGAGGAAAAAGGAGGGGAATGGGGAACAAAACCTCCCCCACCTTAATCCTCCCCCTCCAGAGGAGGGGGAGGAAAAGAGAGAATAGAACCTCCCCCTACAGAGGAGAGGGAGGAGAGAAAAGAAAAAAAAATCCTCTCCTTTTTACTTTCAATCCTCCCCCTTCCCTCTGGGAAGGGGGAGGAAAAAGGAGGGGGATGGGAGAGGAAACCTCCCCCACCTATATCCTCCCCCTCCTTCGGAGGGGGAGGAAAAGAGAGAGGCGAGTTAGTTGCTCATTTTTGTTTTGCATATAACCTTTAACTTTAAATTTTATGAGTAAACAAAGCAAAAAAGTTCAAAAAATTAGAAAAAGAGATGGTCGAATTGTTGATTTTGAACAATCTAAAATTACAAATGCCATTCTGAGCGCAATGTTTGCGACAGGTGAAGGCGGAAAAAAAGAGGCTAAATTATTATCTAAAAAAGTGGTGGCTATTCTGAATAAAAAATTTGATGGAAAAATCATTCCAATGGTAGAAGAAATTCAAGATATAGTAGAAGATGTTTTATTAAAATCTCCTTACCGAAAGACTGCCAAGGCTTATATTATCTACCGCGATCAGCACGCTAAAATTAGGGAAATAAAAGATAAAATGGAAGTAGATTTGGTGGACCAGTATCTTAATGAAATGGATTGGCAGGTTAAAGAAAATAGTAATATGTCTTATTCTCTTCAGGGTCTAAATAATTATTTGGCTTCTGAAGTGAGTAAGGCTTATTGGTTAAATAAAATTTATCCTCCAGAAATTAAAAATGCTTATCTTGAAGGGGATTTTCATATTCATGATTTAGGAATGTTAAGTGTTTATTGTGTAGGATGGGACTTACAAGATTTATTGTTAACAGGATTTAGGGGAGTTAGTGGAAAAATAGAGTCAAAGCCACCTAAACATTTTAGGTCAGCGTTAGGACAAATAGTCAATTTTATGTATACCCTTCAAGGAGAAGCGGCTGGTGCTCAAGCATTTTCAAATTTTGATACTTTATTAGCGCCTTTTATTCGTTACGATAGATTATCTTATCCTGAAGTTAAGCAAGCAATGCAAGAATTTATTTTTAATATGAATGTTCCGACAAGAGTAGGTTTTCAAACTCCTTATACAAATTTAACATTTGATTTAACTGTATCTGAAATTTATGCTGATCAAGCAGTAATTATTGGTGGAGAGATGAAAGATGCTACTTATAAAGAATTTCAGGAAGAAATGAATATGTTAAATAAAGCGTTTTTAGAAGTAATGAGTGAAGGAGATGCAAAAGGTAGAGTATTTACCTTTCCTATCCCTACTTATAATATCACTAAAGATTTTGATTGGGACAATCCAATAGTTGATCTTTTAGACGAGGTGACAGCAAAATATGGTTTGCCTTATTTTTCTAATTTTATTAGTTCTGATATGAAACCAGATGATGTTCGGTCAATGTGCTGTCGGCTTCGTTTAGATTTAAAAGAATTGAAAAAAAGAGGAGGTGGTTATTTTGGAGCTAATCCTTTGACCGGTTCTATAGGTGTAGTAACGATTAATATGCCTCGTCTTGGTTATCTTTCAAAAGATAAAAAAGAGTTTTTTGAAAGGTTAGAAAAATTGATGATTTTGGCAAAAAATAGTTTAGAAATAAAAAGGAAAACATTAGAACGCCTTACAGATAAAGGACTTTATCCTTATACTAAATTTTATTTAAGAGAAGTTAAGAAAAGATTTGGTGAATATTGGAAGAACCATTTCTCAACTATTGGATTGGTTGGATTAAACGAGGCTTGCCTGAATTTACTTGGTAAAAATATAGGAATGCCTGAAGGAAGAGAATTTGCAATAGAAGTGTTAGATTTTATGAGAGATAAAATGCTTCAGTTTCAGGAAGAAACCGGCAATATTTACAATTTAGAAGCAACTCCAGCAGAAGGAACTTCTTATAGGTTAGCCCTTAAAGATAAAAAGAAATATCCTGATATTATTTGCGCTAATGAAGAAGAATACAGAAAAGGGAAGGAACCTTTTTATACGAATTCCAGCCAATTGCCGGTAGATTTTACAGATGATATTTTTGAAGCTTTGGACTTACAGGATGCTTTACAAACAAAGTATACAGGCGGAACCACTATTCACCTTTTTCTTGGGGAAAGAATTACTGAGCCGTCGGCAGTAAAGAATTTAGTAAAAAAGGTTTGTGAAAATTATCAATTGCCTTATTTTACGATTACTCCTACATTTAGTATTTGTCCTGTTCATGGTTATATTAGTGGTGAGCATAATATTTGTCCTCATTGCGGTGAAGAGTGTGAAGTTTATTCTCGTTCAGTTGGTTATTTGAGACCAGTAAAACAATGGAATGCCGGTAAGGCAGAAGAATTTAAAGAAAGAAAAACATTTAAGGTTGCATAGTTGTCTAAAATGATTATAGGTGGATTTCAAAAAGTATCTTTAATTGATTATCCGGGTAAAATTTGCGCTATTGTTTTTACCCAAGGATGTAATTTTCGTTGCCCTTTTTGTTATAATTTGAATCTTGTTTTACCAGAACTTTTTAAAGAGCCAATTTTAGAAAAAGATATTTTATCTTTTCTTGACAAAAGAAAAGGGAAGTTAGATGCTGTAGAAATAACTGGAGGAGAACCGACAATTCAAGAAGGTTTGTTAGATTTTATGAAAAAGATTAAAGAAAAAGGTTTTTTGATTAAACTTGATACTAATGGAACCAATCCTGATGTTTTAAAAACAGCAATAAAAGGAAAATTAGTTGATTATTTAGCAATGGACATTAAAGCGCCTTGGGATAAGTATTTTCAAGTAGCAGGAGTAGATGTTGAAATAAAAAAAATTCAAGAAAGTATTAAAATAATTAAAGAATCAGGAATTGATTATGAATTTCGGACAACAGTTATTCCAGGGATGCATACTAAAGAAGATATTATTAAAATTGCTCAAGAGATTAAGCCAGCAAAAAAATATTGTTTGCAAAATTTCCAACAAAAGAAAACTATAAATCCAAAATTTGAAAGTCTTCAACCTTATTCAAAAGAATTTTTAGAAGAAATTGTTAAAGAAATTAAAGAAGGATTTGAAATTTGTCAAGTAAGATAAAATGAAATAAGATGAAATTAAAAAATAGTTAGCACTTTAAAATTTAAAATAAGAATAAATTAAACGAAAGGAGAGAAAAAATGAAGAAAGAAGAAATTTTTAAAAAGGTAAAAAAAATTATTGCGGCTCATATGGGTATAGAAAACGAAGAGGAAATTAAAGAAAGTTCACTTTTGGAGGAAGAGTTAGGACTTGACTCTCTAGATGCCGTGGAAATAATTATGGCTTTAGAAGATGAATTTAACATTGCTATTGAAGATGAGGAGGTAGAAGATGTTAAGACTGTTGGGAATATAGTAGAAGTGATTGCTCTCGCTGTAGCTTAAAGTGAATTTGGAAAAAAGCGGTGTTTTCACCGCTTTTTATAATTTAAATTGTAAATTTAAACAGATTTCGAGCACGATAGATAGAATTACCTGAAGAGGGTTGACAAAATATTATTTTGGGTATATATTCAAAAAAAACATTTATAAAATAACAGGTTGATTTACTATATACTACCTTAAAAATAAGGTGGTATAAGTAAATCAGCTTAAAAATTATGCCATTTGGAGATGGAACAGGTCCTGCTGGTTTAGGTCCAATGACTGGTCGAGGATTAGGCAGGTGCGCTGGTTATTCTACTCCCGGATATTTAAAAGGTTTTGGACGCGGTTGGAGCCGTGGCTGGGGAAGAGGATTTGGTAGAGGTTGGCGCTGGAGAAGATGGATAGGTTTTGGTTGTTATCCTTGGACCAATAATCAGCAGTTGACTAAAGAAGAAGAAAAACAAATTTTAGACGATGAATTAAAATATCTTCAAGAAGAGATGGAAGAGATTAAAAAGAGAATGAAAGAATTAGAGGAAAAAAAATAAAATAAAGCCGCAATAGAAGCGGCTTTATTTTTTAAAAGATGATTATCTCTTGCCTGGAGTTTATAATTTGGAATTTAGTCGGGTTTTTAATTTATAATTGAGGTGGTTTGATTTTTTTAATTATTCAGTTTATCATTTAATAAGAGTGAGATTTTCAAAAGTTTTTTGTTTTTTTATGCATATTTGCATTACTAGTTCAGGTAAAAATTTAGATTCTTTAATTGATCCTCGTTTTGGCAGATGTTTTTATTTTCTTTTTTTAGATACTGCTTCTCCAGACAATTTCAAGGCAGTGATAAATAGAGGAATGGAAGCGATTAGGGGAGCAGGTGTTCAATCTGCGCAGACGGTTATTGATGAGGGCGTAGAAGCAGTTATTACTGGCAATATTGGACCTAATTCTTTAATGATTCTTCAACAATCAGGGATAAGTGTTTTTCAAGCTTCTCCTTCAATGACCTGTCGCCAGGCTTTAGAATACTTTAATAATAATCAATTAAAAGAAATTACCACTCCAGGGTTAGCAGGTTTTGGTTTTAGTAGCGGAGGAAGAGGATTTGGCAGGAGAAGATTTGGCGGCGGTTTTAGAAGAAGGTCTGGTTGGGATTAGTTTTATTTTCTATTTAAATAAAAAGATGTTTTTCAGCAAATTAAATAAATAAAAGTAAAAATAAATGAACAAGGAAAAAGTTTCAATCTTAAGTACAATTGTCAATTTATTACTTACTATTGCTAAACTCTTTTTTGGTTTTCTAATTAATAGCACGGCTTTAATTGCTGATGGTATTCATTCAGGAATAGATATAATTTCTTCTTTTGGGACTTATTTAGGGATTAAAGCGGCTAATAAACCAGTAGATAAAAAACATCCTTATGGTCATTATAGGGCAGAGAGTTTAGCCGGTCTTTTTGTAACTTTAATTTTAGCTTTTTCTGCTTTAGGGATTATTTATGAAGCAGTTCTCAAATTATTTGAAGAAAAGCAAGAAACATTTAGTATAGGAGCGATTATTGTAGTGATTATTACTGTTATTGTAAATGAACTAATGGCTCGCTTAAAATTTCATTATGGTCAAAAAGAAGAAAGCCTTTCTTTAATAGCAGATGCTGAACATTCGCGGGCAGATGTTCTTTCTTCAATAGGAGTTTTGTTGCCTCTTATTTTTGGCAGAAAATTTCCTTTTTTAGATAGTTTAGTGGCTTTTTTAATTGGCGGTTATATTCTTTTTGAATCTTTTAAATTAGGAAGAGAAATTACGGATTCTTTATTAGATGTTGCTAATGAAGAAATTGAAGAAAGAATTAGGAAAATTTGCCAAAAGCATAAAATTGATATTTCAGAGATTAAAACAAGAAAAATAGGTTCAGCAAATTTTGCAGAAATAAAAATTAAGTTGCCTTTAAACTTGAAAGTGGAAGATGCGCAAAAAATTACAGAAACTTTAGAAACAAGATTATTAAATAATATTCCTGAGTTAAAACAAATAGTGATTTCTATTGAAGGTTATCAGGCTAAGAGAACTATTATTTTGCCAAGATTTGGCAGGAAAATTGGGGAAATGGAGGGTTTTGAAAAAATTGGGCCAGAAAAAAAAGGAAAAAGAATTATTGTTCCTTTAGAAGGAGAGAATAAAATTAGCAATGAATTTGGAGTAAAGAAATATTTAGTAGTGGATGTGGATAAGGGAGAAATAGTTCTAAAAAAGATTGTAGAAAATCCTTATTTTGAAAAAGAAGCTCCTCATGGGGCAAGGTTTGTAAAAGCAATTAGAGCAGATAAAATTTTTGTTAAACAAATAGGAGAAAATGCTAAAAGAAACTTGGAAAGTTTTGGTATTGAAGTGGAAAATGTTTCAGAAAAAGAAGAAATTGAGGACATTTTAAATAAATGTAAATTTTTAAAAGAAGATGAGATTGAAAAAAATTAGTATCACTGGAGGCAAAGGGGGAACAGGAAAAAGTACTTTTGCTGTAATGGAAGCAGTGAGATTGGCAAGAAAAGGAAAAAGAGTTATTTTGTGCGATTGTGATGTTGAGTGTCCTAACGATTATTTGATTTTAGGAGAAAAATTGAAAAAAGTAGTTGCTTATACTTATATTGAATTTCCCTTTTTAATTAAAAGCAAATGCAAAAGATGCGGTCTTTGTCTTAAGACCTGTCGTCAGAATGCTATTTTTCAGCCAAGAGATAAAAACGGAAAATTGGATTACCCGGTTTTTATTAAAGATTTGTGTTCTGGTTGTGGCGCTTGTTGGGCGGTTTGTCCTTATGGAGCAATTGAAACTAAGAAAGAAAAAAGCGGTAAGATTTATTTTAATGAAATTTTAATTGAGAGAAAAAAAGAGGATAAACAAGAAAAAGAGAAAAATAAGAAGAAAAAAGAAGGGAAGTTATGGCTGGTAACTGGCTTAGTAAAGGAAGGTTTAGAAGAGACAGGTCCAGTAGTGAGAGAAGTAAAGGAATTTGCTTTAGAATTAGGAGAAAAGAATAAAATAGATTATATTATTTTTGATACAGCGGCTGGGACTCACTGTCCGGTTGTTTCTGCTCTTTTGGGTTCAGATATTGCTTATTGCTTGACCGAACCGACGCCAATGGGCGCTTATGACTTAAAACTTATTTTGGAGTTATGTCAAAAACTTAAGATACCTGCCCAAATAATACTTAACCAATCTGATTTAGGAGATAAAAAATTGATTAAAAAAGTGGCTAAATCTTTTAAGACAAAAATTAAAAAAGAAATTTTATATTCAAAAGAAATTGCCGAAGCATATTCAAAAGGTCAAATATTAAAAGTTATATAAACTTTAATCAGAAGAGAAAATTTTTTCTCTTCTTAAAAAGTATGGCAATAATATCTTCTTTAGAAAAAGATCAGGTTCAAGAACCAGCAAAAGAAATTTATGAAAATTTTGAAGAAGAAGGCAAAAAGGTGCCGGAATGGATTAAAGTTATGGCTCATCGGCCAGAGATTTTGAAAGAGTTTTTTGAGCTTTTCAAAGTAATTATGGGAGAAGGAGAAGTAGATAAGAAGATGAAGTGGAAAATAGCTTATACTGTTTCAGAAACTTTAAGATGTCCTTTTTGTATTGATGCTACTTCTAAGATGTTGAAAAAAATGGGCGCTACAGATGAAGAACTTGAAGAAGTAAAAAAGATGGAAAATCTTTCAGACAAAGAAAAAGAGATTTTAGAATTAGTTAAAGAGGTGACTTTGAAAGCCCATGTTTGCCAGCCAGAACTTTTTGAAAAAATGAAGAATGATTTTAGCGAGCCAGAGATTGTTGAAATAGTTTCTATTATAGGTCTTTTTAATTATATTAATCGTTTTAATAATACTTTTTGTATTTTACCTGAATAGATAAGTCATTTGTTAGAGAAATTATTGAAGAGGAGAAAAGGAAAACCAACCCCTCCTTAATTCTTCCCCCTTTTTTTTATTTTCAATCCTCCTCCTTCCCCTTGGGAAGGGGAAATACCTTTTCAATTCTCCCCCTTCCCTCTGGGAAGGGAAAACACCTACCCCATCCTCCCCCTTCCCAAAGGGAA
>CAZPFE010000016.1:0-11322 GCA_964585805.1 uncultured Candidatus Saccharibacteria bacterium
AAATAAGAAAAATCTTTTACTTTTTACTATATTAAGTTTTAATATTAAGTTTTACTATATTAAGTTCTACGTCTCCAACTAGTTTTCCTAAAACCAGAAGAAGTTTTTTTCCTGCTGAAATTTTTAATTAAAGCAAGATTAATTCTTTTTTGTTCATCAATAGAAACCACTTTCACTAAAACCTTATCTCCAACTTTAACTACATCTTCCACTTTTTTAATATGATTTGGAGATAATTTAGAAATATGAATTAAACCTTCTCTGTTAGGCAAAATTTCAACCAAAGCGCCAAAATCTAAAATCCTTTTTACTTCTCCTTCAAAAACTTCTCCTATTTCCACCTCCCTAACAATGTTATGAATAAATTCCAACGCTTCCCTTGCCTTTTCTTCATTTTCAGCAGAAATATAAATTAAACCATCATCTTGAATATCTATTGTTGCTCCAGTTTTCTTAATAATTCCGTTAATAATTTTTCCTCCTGAACCAATAACATCGCCAATTCTTTCTGGATCAATTTGAAGAGTTAAAATCTTCGGCGCATAAGGCGAGATTCTGTTTCTTGGTTTATCTATAACTTTTTCCATTTTATCTAAAATTTCCATCCTTGCCTTTCTTGCTCTCTTTAAAGCCTCTGCCATTATTTTTTTATTTATTCCTTCTATTTTTACATCCATTTGAATTGCTGTCATTCCTTTTCTTGTTCCAGCCACTTTAAAATCCATATCTCCATGGTGATCTTCTGGGCCTTGAATATCAGTCAATATCTTGTATTCTCCTGTACTCTTATCCTCCATCAAACCCATTGCTATTCCTGCTGCTGGTCTTTTTATTGGCACACCAGCATCCATTAAAGCTAAAGAAGAACCGCAAACAGCAGCCATTGAAGTAGAACCATTAGAAGAAAGAATTTCAGTCACCACTCTTATAGTATAAGGAAATTCTTCCTTGCTTGGTATTAAAGGTAAAAGTGCCTTTTCAGCTAAAGCGCCGTGACCAATTTCTCTTCTTCCAGGACCTCTAACCGGTTTTATTTCTCCTGAACAATAAGGAGGAAAATTATAATGATGCATATACCTTTTTTCTCCAACAATCTCCATTCCTTCTAACAACTGTTCATCACCCGGTGCTCCAAGAGTTAAAATAGAAAGGGCTTTTGTTTTTCCCCGACAAAACAATCCTGATCCATGTGTTCTGGGCAAAAGCCCTACCTGGCAAGAAATTTCTCTTATTTCATCTAATTTTCTTCCATCCACCCTCTTATTATTCTTTAATACTTCCCTATGAACTACTTCATCTATTTTTTTATAAAAAATCTCTTCAATTTCCTTTTCCTCAATATCTTCTTCTGTATTTTCTTCTAAAAATTTAATTAACTCTTCTTTTAATTCGTTTAGATTCTTCTCTATTACCATTTTATCCTTATGAAAAAGAGCTTTTTCTAATTTTTGATTATCATCTAAAAACTGATAAATTTTTTCTTTTAATGAAGAATTATCATCTTTAACTAAAGCAATCTTTTCTTTTCCTATCTTTTGGGAAATTTCTCTCTGGAATTCAATTAATTGTTTTAAATATTCTTCTCCAAAATCATAAGCTTTTACTAATAAATCTTCTTCTGCTTCATTTCCCTGCCCTTCTATCATATTGATTAAAACTTCACCATTTTGATTGCTTAAAGCGCTAAACACAACATCTAATTCACTTTCTTTTTTTTCTTGATAAGTTGGATTAACAATAAAATTTCCATCTTTCCAGCATACCCTAACAGCGCCAATTGGTCCTTCCCAAGGAATATCAGAAACAGATAAAGACAAAGAAGCACCTAATAAACCTAAAATATCTGGATCATTTTCTCCATCCCAAGAAAGAACAGTAGAAATAACTTGAACTTCTCTTCTTAAATTTTTAGGAAACACTGGCCTAATAGCCCTATCAATCAAACGAGCATTGCAAATTGCTTCATCAGAAGGCCGACCTTCTCTTTTTATATATCGCGAACCCTTTATCCTTCCAGCAGCATAATATTTTTCCTCATATTCAACAGTTAAAGGGAAAAAACCCCGATTTTCAATATCGTTCTTTGACATTACGCAAGTCGTCAAAACAACTGTTCCCCCTGAGCGAACAAAAACACTACCATTTGCTTGTTCAGCCAAATTATTAAAATCAACTTCAATCTTTTTTTCAGCAAGAACTATACTAAATTTCATTATAATTAAAATTATCTTTTTAATAAAAACTTTTCTGGTTGTTCGTCCAAATCTATAAATTCATCAGCAACTTCTTTTAATCGACTGGATGTAGATCTTCCAAAAGCCATTACTTCTACTCTTTTCCCTTGATTTTTTAAATATTCAACTAAAGAAATAAAATCCCCGTCTCCAGAGACAAGGACTATTACATCAACAGAAGGAGCAATTCTAATAGCATCAATCACTATTCCTACATCCCAATCAGCTTTTTTCTGACCATCATAAAATTCTTGAAGGTCGCGAATTCTGGTCTCAATTCCTAATTTAGTCAAAGCTTCAAAAAATGACTTTTCCTCTCCTCCTTTAGTTCTAACTACATAAGCAAATGCTCTAATCAAATTTCTTTTACTAGTCGCGGCTTTAAGAATTTCCCGAAAATTTACCCGGCTATGATACAAATTCTTAGCAGAATAATACAAATTTTGAACATCAATTAAAACTCCAACCCTCTGACCTTTGTGTTTAATAATCATAAATTATTTTCTTAATCCTAAGGATTTGATAAGTTTATTATATCTTTCCTCGCTTTCCTTCTTTAAATATTTTAATAAACTCTTTCTTTTCGAAACCATTTTTAAAAGACCCCTTTTTGAATGAAAATCTTTCGGATGCTTCTTGAGATGAGTCAATAAACGCTTAATTTCTTCTGTTAAAAGGGCTATTTGGACCTCGCTTGATCCAGTATCTTTTTCATGAATTTTGTATTTTTCAATAATTTTTGCTTTTTCTTCTGGCGTTAACATATATTATTATTTATCTTTATATATTTCTCTTGTGCCCCGTGAGGGACTCGAACCCCCAACCTTGAAGTTAAGAGCTTCCTGCTCTACCAATTGAGCTAACGGGGCGTTCCTTATTGACAATTAATCTGCCACCAACCATTCTTTAATCCTGTCCAATCTTTTACTCCAATTACCTGAAAGAATAAATTAACCAAAAGCCAACCACCATAAACAATCAATAATCCTATTGCAACTGAATAAAATATCTGTTTTGAACGCTCAACTAAATTTGGATCAGACCCAGCAAAAAAATAAAGGAAACCTCCTATCACTATCATCAAAACAGCAAGTGGGGGAACTATTTTTTCTAATACAAAAACAAAAATGTTATCTATAAGAACAAAGAAATCACAAAAAGTGCAAGGTTCCTGCCCAGGATTTCCACAAGGTACTAAACCTTGTCCTTTCGCTAATCCTCCAAAAAGAAATAAAATTAAAATTAAAGAAAATAATAAATCTTTTTGTTTTTTTATCATAATTAATCTAAATTAATCTAATATAACAAATTATTCTAAAAAAGAAAAGAGGCAAAAAGCCTCTTGATCCCAATAATAATTAAAACAATAGAAAACCAGCTAAAAAGAGTTTTTCTCAACTCGTGAAATCCTAATTAATCCTGAACAAGGAATAATTTCAATCCCTCTCTTTTCTAATTCATCTAAAAACAAATTCATTCCTAACGAATCAGAAGACATATGACCAGCAATTACCACATTAAGATGGGCTGCTTCAGCTTCTTTTTTATGTTCTTCAGAAATATGCATACCAACAATCGTGCCAATTCCTGCTTGAGCCATTTTCTCGTAAAGTTTTGGCGAACCTTCAGTGCCGCCAGTAATTTCAGTTAAAGCAATTTTCCCGCAGCGATTTTCAGGAGAACCAACAAAAATTTTAGGACCTGCTCCTATTTTCATTGCTTCTTGATATTCAGGAATTTCTTTTAAAACATCAATTAAATCACCTATCTTTTCTGGTTTTTTGTTGTCAATAAAGCTTTTTAAAAATTTGGCAGCCAAATTATCACAGGGAGTATGAGAATTCATTAAATTAATTCCTAAAATTCTGGCAGCGTCAACTGTCCGTTGATGATTGATAGGATTTACTCCTCGAGCAACCTCAGAAATTCTTTCTTTCATTAAACCTTCAGCAATATTAATAGGTACTCCATAGTAATTCAAAACATCACATTGTAAATCCATTACCTCAGCCAAATGAGCCAATCCTTTTCCAATAGGATGATGGGCAATAACTAAATCAATATTTCCAAGTTTCTCTGCTATTAGAAGTTCAGCTGGCGCAATATCAATCCCTGTTAAAACTCGCTTTACTTCTTTATCTTCTGCAATATTATATACTCTTGAATCTAAATAAGGATTTTCTAACGCTTCTTTATCAAAATCGGCTTTTTCTTTTTCGCTCATCTTCTCATACTTTTTTCTCTTTTCTTCTAAAATCTTCCTTATTCTTTCTTCTCCCCGAAAATCTGCCTCAATTCCTATTTGAATCATTAAATTATATATTTCTTTTATCTTCATAACTCAAAAATTTTTTAATTTTTAAAAATTTTTATTCAATATCTCCTGATAAAGATTATTAATTTTTTCCTCCTGCTCTTTTATATCTATGGTCTCTTTTCTAATAATAGCCTTTTTTCTTCTCAAAAATTTACGCAGTGATTTAGGAATTTTTTTATTTCTGCCCTTCTTCATAAAAACACAAACAAAATTTTAATTGATTTTGATTATATTATAAAACAAATATTTTGCAAGAACTATTGACTTTTTTACTGGTTATGATATCTAATATAGTTAGAAAATCTAACTATTAGATTTTTGAACTAAAATTATGAAGATTGATAGAAAAACAAATCAACTCATATCATTAATGCTCAACACTGCTCGTCTTATTCGTCAGACCTTAAAAGAAAAACGACCAAGTATAATCTCCATTCTTCAATTAGAAGTTTTAAGTTATGTAAAAGAAGAAAAAAAACCTTTAATGAAAGATGTAGCTGAATTCCTTCATATTACCCCTCCATCTGCTACTTCTCTTATTAACCGATTAGTTGAAGGAGGGCTTTTAAAAAGAGAAATTGATAAAAACGACCGTCGAATTATCCGTCTAACTATCACTTCTAAAGGAGAAAAAATATTAAAAAAGAAACTTGCCCAACATTTTAAAAGGTTATCAGAAATAATTGAAAAACTAAACAAAAAAGAGCAAGAATTTTTAATCCAAATTTTTCTAAAACTTCAAAGAATATATAAAAATAAAGAAAAAAAGAAAATATGAAATCTTATATAAAAAATAACAAAAAAATAATAATTACTTTTACAATAACCGGCTCACTAATAGCCGCTGGTTTATTGTTTGCTGCCACAAATAACAATAACTTTTTAGCTAATATAGCTAAAAATATTAAAACAAATCATTTTTCTCAAAAAAATAACTCTACAGAAGAAGAACCAATTATTGTTCAAACAAAAAAACTTTCTCTGATAAATGCCAATTATTTTATTCTTTCTTCAGGTACTACATCTCCTTTTAAAGAAGCTGATATAAGTCCTAAAGCAAGTGGTTCTATTGTTAAAATTTACTTTCATGAAGGAAGCTTTGTTCAAAAAGGGGAAATTATTGCTGAAATAGAAAAAGATGCTACTTTGCTAACAGCTTTAAAAAATGCTGAAGATAATTTAGAAAAAACAAAAAAAGCAACTAAAGAAGAAATTAAAGCAGCAGAAAAAGCAGTAGAAGTAGCTGAAACAAATCTAAAAAACGCTGAAATTTCTTTATCTAACACTAAAAATAGTGCTCATCAAGCAGTAATTAATGCTTATACCACTGCTTTAAATAATAGCAGAACCGCTGTTTTAACAGCTACCAATGCTATTATAGATGCTACCAATCTCCAAAATAAATATTTCACAGAAAATGACCAGCAAGCAAAAGCAATTGCTGAAAAAAAAGCCCTATCAATTAAAATTCTTTTAGGCAAAGAAGGTGCCGGTTATTGGGATAGTCAATTTATTCTTTCTCTTGATGGAGGAGTAAAAAAAGAAATTGAAGAAGCATCCGAAATTTTTTCTGAAGAAAAAATAGATCAAATCTTAAATAACATCCTACCGGGATTAGAAGCAGTTAGAGATTTACTGTCCGAACTCAGGACCGATTTAGATTGGAAATCAGCCACTCCGGCCGAGAAAAGTACTGTTGATTTAGAAAGAAGTAATATAGAAAACCTGATCAATACCATTCTAATCTCTCAACAAAACATTGCTACTGCAAAGATAAATGAAAAAAATGCCAACGATAAGGTTCAATCTGCTTATGAATTAGCAAAAAAACAATTAGAAAGCAGCCAAACGAATTTAGAAAATATTAAGAAAAAGACAGAACTTCAAATTTTTGCCGCTCAAAGCCAATTAGATTCTGTTCAGGCAAGAATAAATAACACTTTAATCACTGCTCCTTTTTCTGGGACAATTGAAAAAATATATTTTCAAGAAGGAGAAATCGTCTCCCCCAACCGTCCTTTTGCTAAAATTGTTAATCAAAAAGAAATAAAAGTTGAAATTGGTTTAAGTCCAAGCGAAACAAAAAATGTTCAAATCGGCCAAAAGGTGGAAATAACACCACTTCAAGAATCAGAAAAACATTATCTCGGAGAAATCTATTACATCAGTCCAACAGCAGACCCTTTAACTAAAAAATTTCTCGTAAAAATAAAAATAAACAACGAAAGTCAAGAATTAAAATCTGGATTAGTTGTAAGGGTAAAAATTTTTACCCAAGAAATAAAAAATGTGCTTTTAATTCCTAAAACAGCAATTTTCAAAGAAGAAGATAAAGAAAAAATTTATGTTATTGAAAAAGGAGAAGTAAAAATTAAAGAAATAAAAACAATACCTTTTGACGACAAAAACTTATTAGTTGAAAAAGGTTTAAAAGAAGGAGAAGAAATTGTTTTAAATAGTGATTATATTCTCCAAGAAGGTGAAAAAGTAAAAACAATACCTAACTAAAATTTTTGCTTATGAAAATAACCGACACATCAATAAAAAGACCAGTCACTATTTCAATGATATTTTTAATCATTACTGTCTTGGGTTTATTTTTTTATTCCAAATTGGGATTAGATTTATTACCAAAAATTAAATATCCAACTGTTTCAATTATTACCACTTACAGCGGAGTTGATCCTGAAGACATAGAAAATCTTATAACCAAACCAATTGAGGACGCTGTATCAACCGTTCAAAATGTAAAGTCAGTCCGTTCATTTTCTCAGGAAGGATTATCCGCAGTTATAATTGAATTTAATTGGGGAACAAACACTGACTTTGCTGCCCAAGATGTAAGAGATAGAATAGGTTTAATTGAAGATTATCTTCCAGTTGACGCTGATAAACCAATGGTTTTTAAATTAGATATTAGCGAAATGCCAATTTTGGGATATGGAATTACAGCAGAAGGAATAGACACTCTTCAATTAAAAAAATTAATAAAAGACAATATAAAAGATAGATTGGAAAGAATAGAAGGGGTTGCTTCAGTAGAATTGCGGGGAGGAATGGAAAGAGAAATTATAGTTAAAATAAACAAACCAAAAATAGAAGCTTTAGGAATAAGTCAAGATCAAATTATTCAAGCATTACGAGCAGAAAATCTTAATGTTTCTGGTGGTTCTATATCTCAAGAAAAAGAAGAATTACCTGTCAGAACAAATGGTGAGTATAAAAGTTTAAGTGAAATTAAAAATACAATTATAACTTTAAAAAATAATGTTCCTATTTATCTTAAAGATATAGCCGAAGTCATAGACGGACATAAAGAAATTCAAAGTTATAGCCGAACCAATAAAAAGGCAAGTGTTCTTCTTTTAATCACTAAAGAATCTGAAGCAAACACTGTCCAGGTTGTAGAAAGAGTAAAAAAAGAAATCCCTAATTTAAAAAAATACTTACCTAAAAACACTAATTTTACTTTATCTTTAGATCAAAGCCATCTTATTAAAAATGCTACTAATTCAGTTAAACAAAGCGCCTTAATTGGAGGAATTTTATCTGCTTTTTTAATTTTCCTTTTTCTTAGAAATTGGCGTCCAACTTTAACAATAATTTTTGCCATTCCTCTTTCTGTAATTACTACTTTTATTCCTCTTTATCTCAGCGGATACACTCTCAACTTAATGACTTTAGGTGGTTTGGCTTTAGGAATAGGAATGCTTACAGATAACGCTGTAGTAGTAATAGAAAATATTTACCGTCATTTAGAACAAGGAAAAAATAAAAAAGAAGCAGCAAGAATCGGAGCAAGTGAAGTAGGATTGGCAATCACTGCTTCTACTCTCACTACTATTGCTGTTTTCTTTCCAATGTCTTTAGGATCAGGTATTGCTGGTCAATTAACAAGAGGATTAACTTTAACTATTGTCTTTGCTTTAGTTTCTTCTTTGTTCGTAGCCTTAACTTTTGTTCCAATGGTAGCTTCAAAAATTTTTCAAACTAAAAAAAATCCTGAAGAATATAAAAAACTTTCCGGAGAAAAACATTTTCAAAAAATTGAATCATTTTACAAAAAATTTCTAATTTGGACGCTCAATAATCGGCTTAAAACAATTTCCATTGCACTTTTTCTTTTCTTTTTAACAATAGGAACAATACCTTTTATTGGAACTGAATTTATGCCATCTTCTGACCAAAGTATTTTAATGATGGAAGTCAAAATGCCTGTTGGAACTTCACTCAAAGAAACAAATAAAATAATTAGTCAGGTAGAAGATGTTATCCTAAAGAAAGGAGGAAATAATTTAGAAAGCGTAACTAGTTTTGTTGGTAAAGTTAAAGGCGAAGAAGCAAGTATTTCTTTAGGATTTGGCGGTAGTGGAACAAATGAAGCTCAAATAATGATTCGTTTAAAAGACAAAAAAGAAAGAAACATTTCTTCAGAAGAATTTAAGGAAAGAGTAAGAAAAAATATTCCTCCTATAAGGGGTTTAGAATATAAATTTGTAGATATGGATTCAATGATAATGGGCGGTTCAAACGCTCCAATAGAAATTAAAATTTTCGGTAAAGATTTAGAAAAATTAAAAAAAATAAGCGCTGATGTGGCGACAATAATAAAAGAAGTAAAAGGGATTAGAGATATAGAATCAAGCTTAAACCAAACTAAAAAAGAATTAGTAATTAAAGTTAACAAAGAAGAAGCGTCTCGTTTTGGCTTAACTAGCGGCCAAATAGGATTAGCGGTTAAAAACGCAATTAAAGGAGTGGTAGCCACTCAATTTAGACAATCAGGAGAAGAAACAGATATTAGAGTAAAATACGACGAGAAATATAGGAACAATATAGAAGATATTAAAAATATTATTATCCCCACTCCATTAGGAAAATCAATTTATCTTAAACAAGTTGCCCAAATTTCCTTTAATCAAGAACCAGTAAAAATTGATAGGGAAAACCAATCGCGAATAGGAATTATTACTGCCAATACTAGCGGACGAGACATAGGAAGTATTGTTAAAGATATTAAGGAAAAACTAAAAAAATACAAAATGCCTTCTGGCTATTTTGTAGAATTCGGCGGTTCTTATAAACAAATGAAAGAAACTTTTTCTGTATTAGGTCAAGCTTTGGCTTTAGCAGTTCTCCTTGTTTATATGATAATGGCTTCTCAATTTGAATCTTTAATTTATCCATTTATTATAATGTTTGAAATTCCTTTAGCCTTTATTGGAGTTGGCTTGGCTCTTTTAATTACCAAACAAAGTCTTTCTCTTCCTTCAATGATAGGTGTTATTATGCTTTCTGGAGTGGTAGTAAACAATGCTATCGTTTTAGTTGATTATGTTAATCAATTAAGAAGAAAAGGAATTGATAGATTTCAAGCATTAGTTGAAGGCGGAAAAACCCGCCTCCGACCAATTCTAATTACTTCTCTTACTACTATTTTAGGAATGCTGCCAATGGCTTTAAGCCGTCAAGAAGGATCAGATATGATGAGACCAATGGCTATTGCTGTTATTGGTGGATTATTTGTTTCAACAGCTTTAACTTTAATTATTATCCCAGTTCTTTATTCTATAATAGAAGATATATCCCTTAAAACAAAAGAAAAAATTAAAAAATATATTTAATTTATGGGATTAAACTATGAAATTCTAAACGATAAGCCTAAAATTGGATTAGCTTTGGGTAGTGGGGGAGCAAGAGGATTATCTCATATTGGAGTGATAAAAGTTTTAGAAAAACACAATATTCCCATTGATTTTATTGCCGGTTCAAGTATAGGCGCTTTAATTGGTGGTTTTTATGCCGCTACTAAAAATATTCAAAAAATTGAAGAAACTGCTTCTCAAATTAATTGGAAACAGTTGTTGTCGTTAACTGATCCTTCCTTTCATCAAGGTATTCTTAAAGGAGAAAGAATTAAAAAATTTATTAAAAAAATTATTGGTGAAAACTTTTCTGACTTAAAAATCCCTTTTGCTGCTGTAACTACTGACCTAAAAAACGGAAAGACAGTCATTCTTAAAAAAGGTGATCTTGTCTCAGCAATCAGAGCAAGTATTGCTTTTCCTTTGGTTTTCCAACCTATAAAATTAGAAAACAAAATTCTCAGCGATGGAGGACTATCAATGCCTGTTCCTGTAAAAGCAGTAAAAGAAATGGGAGCAACAATTATTATTGCTGTTAATTTAGACGGAGATTATCTCAATAAAAAAACAGAAAGAAAATTCGGTTTTTATGAAATAGCAAATACTTCTCTAAATATTCTTCGTTATCATCTTGCTCTTTGCAATACTAAAGAAGCAGATATTGTCATTACCCCAAAAGTTGGAGATATAACTTGGTTTGATTTTGTAAAAAGTAAAGAAAAAGCAATTTCTTTAGGCGAAAAAGCAGCTGAAGAAAAAATTAATCTTCTAAAAAATTTAATTAAAGAAAAAACTTATACAGGGCTGAAAAAATACTTTGATTTTTTACGTTAAACTTTTATATAAACTTATACACCTTATTTGTAATTGCTAACCAATTTGTAAAGTTTAATTGTTATTATTTCCCATTCCCCTCCTCTCTCCTCTCTCCTCTCTCCTCTCTCTTTTCTCTTTTTTCCTTTTTCCTTTCTTCTTTCTCTTTTCTCTTTTCTTTCTGTCCTCCTCTTCCTCTCTCTTTATACCTCCTCCCCCTCCAGAGGAGGGGGAGGATTAAGGAGGGGGAGGTTTTAATCCCCATCCCCCTCCTCACCTCCCCCTTCCCAAAGGGAAGGGGGAGGATTGAAAA
>CAZPFE010000017.1:0-11089 GCA_964585805.1 uncultured Candidatus Saccharibacteria bacterium
AAGATATTCCTCTTTCTTTACTTCTTCTTTACTTTATTGTTGAAAGTAAATCACAAGAGATAAAGTTTATTTTTAATCGTCTTTCTTTAGATATTAAGGAAATAAAAAAGAAAATTGAAGATGAAATTAATAAGATAAAAAAACAAAAGAAGAATAATTTTTCCTTGGAAGAAATTACAAAAAAAGCTTTGATAGTCGCTAAAGAGAGAAAAAGAAATAGAGTTTATTTGAGGGATTTGCTTTTTGTTCTTTCTAAAGAAAATATTTTTTTTCAGAAATATTTAATTGTGAAAGATTTAAAACCAGAGGATATTGATAATTTGGGAAAATGGTTTGAGAGGGTAGAGAAGGAAATAAAACGGACTAAAAAATTTTGGGCATATGATAATTTACTTAAAAAGGGTTCTTTAGCAAGGAATTGGACATCAGGTTATACCGTTACTTTAAATAAATATTCAATTGATATAACTGAAGAAGTGAGGCAGAATAGTTTTAAATTGGTTGATCATCAAAAAGAGTTAAACTTGTTAGAGAGATATCTAACAGAAACCGAAATTAATAATGTATTAATAATAGGAGAAAAAGGAGTTGGGAAGAGAAGTATTATTTACGGTTTTGCCTACAATGCTTTATTGGGAAAGAATATTTCTATTTTGAATTATAAGAGAGTGGTAGAATTGGATATGCCTCGTTTATTGGCTGAAATAGAGGATGTGGAAAAAGTAGAACTTATTTTAGATCAAATTTTTCAAGAAGTGGCTAAAGCAGGCAATATTATTCTTTTAATAGATAATTTTCATAATTATGTTTCTCAACCTTCGTCAAAAATTGGTATTATAGATATATCTGGAATTATTAGTTCTTATCTCCAATTACCTCAATTTCAGTTAATTGCTATTACAACCTATGAAGGTTTGCATCGCTATATCGAGAAACAGGAATTTCTTTTATCTTCTTTTAGAAAAGTAGAGGTTTTGCCAATTTCAAAAGAAGATACTTTGGAACTTCTGGAAAATTTAGTATTTTTTTATGAAAAGAAGTATAAAATATTTATTTCTTATCCTGTTTTGCGAGAGATTATAGATTTAAGTGATCGTTATTTACCTTCACTGGCTTTTCCAGAAAAAGCGATAAATGTTTTAGATTCAGTAATGGCTTATGTTGCTAATGAAAAAAAGGAGAAGTTTGTTTTAGTAGAAGATGTTGCTAAAATTATTACTGAAAGAACAGAAATTCCTGTCGGCAAAATAGAAGAAAAAGAGAAAGAAATTTTACTTCATTTAGAAGATCTTATTCATCAGAGAATTATAAACCAAGAAGAGGCAGTAAAAGATATTGCGGTTGCATTAAGAAGAGGGCGAACAGGTATTGTTATTAAAAACGGTCCAATAGGAAGTTTTTTGTTTTTAGGTCCTACTGGAGTTGGTAAAACAGAAACCGCCAAGGCTTTAGCAGAAATTTATTTTGGTTCTGAAGAAAGAATGATTAGATTAGATATGTCTGAATTTCAAGAAATAAAAGATATCAAACGTTTAATTGGTTCAGAAACAGGAGAGGGTATTTTAACCGTTCAGGTTAGAGAAAATCCTTTTTCTTTGGTGCTTCTTGATGAACTTGAAAAAGCCCATCCTAATATTTTAAATTTATTTCTTCAAGTTTTAGATGAAGGTTATTTAACGGATGGATTAGGTAGAAAAGTTAATTTTAAAAATACAATTATTATTGCCACAGGAAATGCTGGTTATAAAGTAATTTTAGAATCTTTAAAAAATAATATTTCTTGGGAAAAGGTTAAACAAAGGTTGTTAGATTATATTTTTAATAATAATATTTTTAGACCCGAGTTTGTAAATCGTTTTGATGCTTTGGTTGTTTTTAAACCTTTAACAAAACAAAATTTGCTTGCTATTGCTGAACTTATTATGTCAAGATTAAAGAAAAATTTACAGGAAAAGGGGATTGAGTTTGTTATTACTGAAGAATTGAAAGAGAAGATAGTTCAATTAAGTTATAATCCAGTTTTTGGAGCAAGACAAATGAGAAGAGTTGTTCAGGATAAAGTAGAAAATGTTATTGCTTCAGATTTGCTTTCAGGAAAAATCAAAAGAGGGCAAAAAATATTAGTAGACCCTTCATCATTTAAAGTTGTTATTCTTAATTCTTCGGAAAATTTATAATTCAGAAAGAGAGGAGTAATTAGATAGATATAAATTTTTAAAGCCTCTTTATTAATAAAGAGGCTTTTTGTATTAATAAATTTATCTGTGGAAAACTTAGGGATTGACTATAGATAGCAAAGTGGTGTATAAAGAAAGTGTAGTGGATGATTGTGGAAAAATGTGTGGAAAACTATTGAAAATTGTGGATAACTTAAAGTTTAATTTATTTTATGCTTATTGGTGAGTATCGACATACGATAGATACAAAAAAAAGGATAGCAATTCCTTCAAAGTTTAGGAAAGAATTAGGTAAAAAGGTAATAATTACTAAGGGTCTTGAGAATTGTCTTTTTGTATATTCAGAAAAAAAATGGAAGGAGGTTATGAGGAAGTTAGAGAAAATGCCTACTGTTCAAAGCGGGGCAAGAAGTTTTGTAAGAATTATGCTGGCGGGAGCAATGGAAGTTGAGTTAGATCGTCTGGGTAGAGTTCTTATTCCTGATTATTTAAAAGAATATGCTAATTTAAAGAAAAATGTGGTAATTTGCGGTCTTTCAAATAAATTAGAAATTTGGGATTCTGATCAATGGAATAGATATAAAAAGAAAGTTGAAAAAGAAATTGCCGAGGTTTCTGAAAAGTTAGGAGAGTTAGGAATATAATCTAAAAAAATGGCGATTCATATTCCTGTTCTTAAAAAAGAAGTTTTAAATTATTTAAATCCAAAAGAAAATGAAAATTTTATTGATGCTACTATTGGCGAGATGGGGCATAGTTTAGGGATTTTAGAAAGGAACAAGCCGAATGGTAAAGTTTTAGGGATAGAATTAGATCCTGAGATTATTGAGAGAGATAAAGAAATAATTAAGGAAAAGAGATTAGAAAGAAGAATTATTTTAGTGAATGATTCTTATGTTCATTTAAAAGAAATTGTTGAAAGAAATAATTTTCAATCAGTTAAAGGAATACTTTTTGATTTAGGGATATCTAGTTGGCATTTAGAGCAATCAGAGAGAGGATTTTCTTTTAAAAATAATGAGTTTTTAGATATGCGTTTTAATCCTCAAGAAAATAGAGTTAAGGCAGAAGAGATTATAAACGAGTGGACAGAGGAAGAACTTGAGAAGATTTTTAGAGAATATGGAGAGGAAAAGTTTAGTAAACGAATTGCAAAGAAGATATGTCAAATTAGGCAAAAAGAAAGAATAAAAACAACGCTTCAGCTTGTAGAGGTAGTGAGAAAAGCAATTCCCGTTCCTTTTAGAAGACAAAAAATTCATTTTGCCACAAGGGTTTTTCAAGCGCTTAGAATTGCTGTTAATCAGGAATTAAAAAATTTGGAAGATGTTTTACCTCAAGCATTATCTGTTTTGGAAAAAGGAGGAAAAATAGTGATTATTTCTTTCCATTCTTTAGAAGATAGGATTGTTAAAAATTTTTTTAAAAACAAAGCAAAAAAAGGTCTTTTAGAAATTTTAACTAATAAACCAATAACAGCCAGCTTAGAGGAAATTCAGATAAATCCTCGAGCGCGAAGCGCTAAACTTAGGGCGGCTGTAAAAATATGAGTCAAAATTGTTCTTTAGTTTTAAATTCTTCTTTTGGCTGGAAAAATAGTTTGTCTTTAAGATTTTGTTCTAAACGAATTATTTATATTTCTGCCTTTGTTTTAATTTTATGTTTTTCAATTTTTTATATTTTCCAAATAAATCAATTGATTTCAGAAAAATATTTAATTCAAAGATATAAACAAGAACTAAAACAAATTGAGAAAGAAAATGATGAGTTAGCAATTCGTTTAATTCAAGACAGTTCTTTAAGTTATATTTCTTGGAGTACTGAAGAAAAAGAAAATTTATTAGAAGATATGGGCTTCCAAAAAATAGATAGGATTTACTATATTCAGGATTTAGATAATCAATTCGTTGCTAGATAGAATAAAAAAACAATAATAATGAAAAAAAAGTGGCGTTTAAAGTTAATTTTTGTATTTTTTATTCTTTTTGCAGCGGCCATTATTAGTCGTTTGATTATTGTCCAAGTTTTGGATTGTGATTATTATCGCGCGTTGGCTCAAGGGCAAGAAAAAAATCTAAAAGTTTTGAAAGGAGAAAGAGGAGAGGTGTTTTTTAGGGGAGGGGAAGTTTTGGCTACAAACATTGAAGAAAAATATTTATTTGTTTCACCTTTGAAAATTAAAGATAAAGAAAAAACAGCAGATATTCTTTCTCAGATTACTGGTTTAGACAAGAATTTTATTTTAGAAAGAATTAGAAGAAATAGTCTTTTTGAAAAAATAAAAGATGGTTTGTCTAAAGAAGAAGAGGAAGAGATAAAGAATAAAAAGTTAATTGGCGTCTATATTGGCGAGAAAAAGACAAGAATTTATCCCCAAAATGAAATTGCTTCTCATTTAATTGGATTTTTAGATAAAGATGGAAATGGTCAATATGGGATAGAAGGGTATTATGATGATATTTTACAGGGCGGAGAGATAATTTTAAAAGATAATAATTTTTTAAAAGTAAATAAAGCCAAAGGAAAGAGTATATTTCTGACACTTGATTATAATATTCAATTTAAAGCAGAGGAATTACTTCTTAAAGCAAAAAAAGAGTTTGAAATAAAGAGTGGTCAGATTATCGTTGTTAATCCTTTTTCTGGCGAAATATTGGCGATGGCTGAGTTTCCAAACTTTAATCCTAATAATTATTCAAAAATAAAAGATTATAGTATTTTTCAAAATTCAGCTGTTCAGAAATTATTTGAGCCGGGATCTGTTTTTAAAGTTATTACTATGGCTGCTGCTTTGAATGAGAAAAAAGTTTCTCCTCAAACGACTTATTTTGATTTAGGTTATGTTAAAATAGGAGAGAACATAATTCGTAATTATGATAATCGTTCTTTTGGCGAACAAACAATGACTAATGTTTTAGAAAAATCAATTAATACAGGAGCGGTTTTTGCTGAAGAAGCAGTCGGTTCTCAAAAATTTTTGGAATATATTGAAAAATTTGGTTTTTTTGAACCAACAGGCATTGATTTGCCAGGAGAAATTTATTCTCAAAACATAGAATTAAAAAAAGGAAGAGAAATAAATTTTGCTACCGCTTCTTTTGGTCAAGGGATTGAAGTAACTCCAATTCAGCTTATACGCGCTTTTTCAGCCATAGCCAATGGAGGTAAATTAGTTAAGCCGTATATTGTTGAAAAATTTGTTGATGGCAAAAGAATAGAGAAAGTTACTCCAGAAATTTCTTCCCAACAAGTTATTTCCCAAGAAACAGCCTCTCAATTAACAGCAATGCTGGTTAGTGTAGTAAAAAATGGACCTTATACCAGAAGAGCGAGAATCCCGGGTTATTATATTGCTGGTAAGACAGGAACTGCTCAGGTTCCTTGGACTTCTTTAGGTATAAAGAAAAAGGGATATTCTTCAGAAACTTGGCAAAGTTTTATTGGTTTTGCTCCTGCTTTTAATCCAAAATTTTTAGTTTTAGTTAAACTTGACTTTCCAAATACTTCTAGTTCTGAATATTCCGCTGTTCCAATTTTTAGAGAAATGGCAAAATATATTATTGACTACAAACAAATACCTCAAGATTATACTGAAGATGAGGAGTGATATTTGAATGATATTTAGCTAATTCTTGATTTTTTTTAATTTTTTTATTATTAAATTAATAATTAAATTTAAAGCAAAGTTTTGAGATTATTTATGGAAAGAGGTCAGAAATTTCAATTTTGTTGGTTGTTGATTGTACTTCAGGGACTGAGGAGTCTTTCTGGAAGTTTTTTGTGATATAAAAATAGATAAAAAAGAAAATTTTCAGAAGGACTCCAAAAGTCCTTTTTTATTTTGTTCTTTAAAATAGTAAAGGAGGTAAGAGATGAAAGAGATGAAAGAGGTTAAATTGAGTTTATTGGTTCCTGAAAGATGGGAAAGAATGATAAGGGAATTTTTGGTTAAAGAGAAAGAAGCAAGGGAGGTTAATAGTAGAGATAAAGAATTAGAATTTATAGATGAACCGCGGTATGCCGAGTATGCAGAATGGCCTCATCTTCCGGAGAGAAAAAAGATTAAGGTTTGTTTTAAGGAGGATGGTGCAGCAGATGTAAAAATTAGATTTTTACCAGCAAGAGGTATTTCTTGCAATTGGTTCAAGTTCAGTAGCAACAGTGGCGAGTTTGTGGTTTATTATAAGAAGGAAGATTTATGTGCAGTAAGAACGATGGTGAATACTGTTATAGGGAATATTGTTCGGTGGAAGGAGGAACGAGATAAAATGGGAATGTTGCCGTGGGGTTTTAAGAAAGGACAAACGATAGAGGGAATTTGCTTAGGATTTTTGTCAGATTTTACTCCTCTGACAAAAAGAGATGTGGAAGAGGTAAAGAAGAAAGTCGCAAAGAAGAGAAAGTTGAGGGCAGTAACTGCTCTTTGTCTTCACGCGGATCAAGAAAGAAAGAGAATTGTTTATTTTTTGAAGGAGAAGAAGATACGAGAGGTCCAAAAGATGATTAGTAGACTTCCTCTGGAGAGGTTGGTTGTGGTGACTTTTCATCCGGACGATATTCCTGTTTTAGAGAGATTTGGAATAGAAAAAGTGATTCTTCCTTCTATCTACAGAGCGGAGGATAGGGAAGAACAACTGAAACGGCAGTGGAGGTTGTCTAAAGAAGTTTTTGAGAATCTTCCTTTTCCTGTAGATTTTCTTAAGATATCAGATATTTTGGATAGAGAAGTAATGGAAGAAGCAGAGAGAAGGGCAGAAGGGATGATTATAGAAATTCAAAAAGACCCACCACCAGTTTTTAGGTTTTTATCTACAAATGAGATGAAAAGGAGGATAAAGGGGGAGGCAGCATTGTGCCTCTCTCTTACTCAGATGTCTTGCGATTTTTATTTAGGATTGGAAGTTCACTCCAAGTACTGGAAAACGGGAAATCTGTATAAGTGGGGAGAGAGATATCTCCCTACTTTCTGGCTACCATCTTCCTTAAGACAGCATTGGGGATGGTAGAATAAAGAGAACAAAGGGGCTTTTATAGCCCCTTTTTTATTTTTTAATTTTTTTTATAATAAAAATAAAAAATTAAAATTAAATTTATGTTTGTTTTTGATTTTCATCAAGATATTGCTTGGAAAAGGATAAATAATGTAGATAGTTTTTTTAGAAAAAATTGTTTATGGCAAAAAGAAAATAAAAAATTTCCAAATCAAGTTGATTTACCTCGTTTAGAGGAAGTAAATGTTAAATTGGTTTTTGCTTCTTCTTTTGATGAGAAAGGGGATGTAAAGAATATAAAGAAGCAAATAGATTTTTATCGGCTGCTTTCTCAAGAATACCCAGATAAATTTTCTTTAATTAAGGATTTTAAAGATATAAAAGATGTTTTGGAAAATAATAAAATCGGTTTTCTGCTTCATATTGAAGGTTTAGATTTTATCAAAAGCGAAGAGGATTTAAAATTAATTGATGAGTTTTTTGATTTAGGAGTGCGTTCTGTTGGCTTAACTCACAACCAAGAAAATTATCTTGCTGGAGGGGCTTTGTCAAAAGGAAAATTAAAATGTTTAGGTAGAAAATTAATTGAGAAGTGTCAAAAGAAAGGCATAATTATTGATTTGGCTCATCTTAATAAGGTTAGTTTTAGTGGAGTTTTAAAAGAGTTAAGTCAGCCTCCTTTGTTTTCTCACGGCAATGTTAAAAGTTTATTTTCTCATCCCCGTAATTTAAATGATGAACAGATGAAGGAAATAATTAATAGAGACGGATTGATTGGAATTAGTTTTGTTCCTCGTTTTTTGAAAGAAAATACTTTAGAACAGGTGTATCTTAACTTTAAATATATTTTAAATCTTGGCGGAGAGAGAAATATGGCGATTGGAAGTGATTTTGATGGAATGTTGGGTGAAGAATTAGTAAAGGATTTAGAGTCTGTTGATAAACTTAAATTTTTGGATAAATATTTAAAAGAAAAAAAATTGTCTCAGAAGACAAGAGAAAAAATATTTTTCAAAAATGGTTTTGAATTTTTAGAAAAAATTTTAAAAAATTGATATAAATTTTAATTTTTTTAGATAAAGAAGAAAAAAAGAAGAAAGAAAAAAACAAGGAGAGAATGAAATGGAAAATAAAAAAGAAAAGAAAGAGAAATAGCGAAATTTGAGAGAAATATATAAAAGTAAAAAATTAAAAATTGACAAAAAGGAAATAAATTTTTAAATTAAAGTCAATAATGGCCTCGTCATCTAGTGGATCAGGATACATGGTTCTCAGCCATGTCACACGGGTTCGAATCCCGTCGAGGCCGCTAATATTTATCTTAATCAAGAAATAAAATATTTCTCTTCATCAAAAAGAAACAATTACTGTTTCTTTTTTTATTTTTAAAGAAATTACTGATGGGATTTTAATTTTTATTAACAAGAAAAAAATTCCAACATTAAGTTGGAATTTGAAGATTGAATATTTATTTTTATTTAGTGCCGCGGGTGGGAGTCGAACCCACAAGGGATTAATCCCATACGATTTTGAGTCGTACGCGTATACCAATTCCGCCACCGCGGCATTTTTATTATTTTGCCATATTTTTTTTAAAATCGCAATTTTTATTACTGCATTTGATTTGTTTATTTTTTTCTACTAAAAGAGAACCGCATTTAGGGCATATTTCTCCGCTCGGTTTGTCCCATAAAGCAAAATTGCATTTTGGAAACTTATTACAGGCATAAAATATTTTTCCTTTTTTTGTTCTTTTTTCAATAATTTCTCCTTCACCGCATTTTGGGCATTGAATATGAAGATTATTTTTTTCTATTGGCTCGGTATATTTACATTTTGGAAAGTTTGAACAAGCGTAAAATTTACCAAATTTTCCTAATTTTATAACTAATGGAGCGCCGCATTTGGGGCATTTTTTGTCTATTGTTTGGTCAATAAATTCTTTTTTTGAAACTTCTTCATATTTCTTTTTTAAATTTTCAGCAAAGGGAAGGTAAAATTCTTGGCAGACCTTTGTCCAATCTTTCTTTCCTTTAGCAATTTCATCTAAGTCCTTTTCCATTTTAGCAGTAAATTTAATATCTATAATTGTAGGGAAGTGTTTTACTAAAATATCATTAACAATTACTCCTATTTCTGTTGGAAAAAATCTTTTCTGCTCATCTTTTTGAACATAGTTTCTTTCTTGGATTGTTGATAATATTGGAGCATAAGTTGATGGCCGTCCAATGCCGTTTTCTTCTAAAACTTTAATTAAGCTTGCTTCATTATATCTTGAGGGCGGTTTAGTGAAATGTTGGGAAGAAGTTATTTTTATTGCTTCTAATTCGTCATTTTTTTCTAAAAGCGGCAGTTCATTTTCTTTTGATTTAAGAGGATAAACTTTTAAAAATCCGTCAAATTTTAGAGTTTTGCCATTTGCTTGGAAAATGTATTGAGAATTTTTTTCTTGATTTTCTTTAATTTCGGCAATTATTTCTATTTTAGTGGAATCAAAAATAGCTTCTTTCATTTGAGAAGCAATAAATCTTTGCCAAATTAACTGGTAAAGTTTGAGTTGGTTTTTTTCTAATTTAATTTTTTCTGGTGTTTCTTCTGGATGCGCTGGTCTAATTGCTTCATGGGCTTCTTGGGCGCTTTTGCTTTTTGTTTTGAATGTTCGAAAAAATCCTGGCCAATAATGGCTGCCAAAGTTGTTTTCAATAATTTTCTTGGCTGAGATTAAAGATTCTTGAGAAAGGTTTAAAGAATCGGTGCGGTGATAAGTTATTTTACCAGTTTCATAAAGTTGTTGGGCAATATTCATTGTCATTTTTGCTGGCCAATGAAATTTTTGCCAAGCCGCCTGTTGGAGGGTAGAAGTTGTAAAAGGAGGAAGAGGATTTTTCTTGATTTCTTTTTTTTCAATTTTTAGAATGCGGTATTTTGCTTTTTTGAGGTTTTCTAAAATTTTTTCTGCTTCTTCTTTTTTCTTGATGCCTGGTTTAGGGATTTTTTTCCCGTTTATTTTAGTTAAAAGGGCAGAAAAACTATCTTCATCTTTGCCACTCTTTTTTTGAAATTTTCCTTCAATTAGCCAGTATTCTTCAGGAATAAAATTTTCTATTTCCCGTTCTCTTTCTACAATTATTCTTAAGGCAACAGATTGAACCCTGCCGGCAGAAAGGCCGCGGGCAACTTTTTTCCAAAGAAAGGGAGACAATTTATAACCAACTATTCTGTCTAGTATTCGACGGGCTTGTTGAGCGTTGACTAAGTTTAGATCTATTTGGCGAGGATTTTTTAAAGCTTTTTCAATTGCCTTTTTCGTAATTTCATGAAAAACTATTCTTTGATAGGATTTTTCTTTGTTATTATGCTTTAAATTTTTAAGATTTGTTTCAGGTTTTTGAAATTTTTTAAGATTAAGAACTTGGCTTAAGTGCCAGGCAATTGCTTCTCCTTCTCTATCTTCATCAGTGGCTAAAATGATTAAGCCTGTTTTCTCTGCTTCTTTTTTTAAAGAATTAACTCTTTTTTTAGCTTTAAGAGGAATAATATATTTTGGTTTAAAATTATTTTCAATATCAATACCAAAACTGCTTTTTGGTAAATCTCTAATGTGACCATAAGAAGAAAGGACTTTATAATTAGGTCCTAAAAATTTGCTGATTGTATTTGCTTTTGTAGGTGATTCTACTATTATAAGGGGCATAATAAGAATTTAAATTTTATTTTATTTCCCATCCCCCTCCTCACCTCCCCCTTCCCAGAGGGAAGGGGGAGGATTTGAATAAGGAAGGTTCTTTTTCCTCTCTTCTCCTCTCTAAAAAAGGAGGATTTGTCTTTCCCTTCTTCTTTTCCTCCTCTCTTTACTTTCTTCCTCCCCCTCCTCTTTTTATTTCTTCCTCCCCCTCCTCTGGAGGGGGAGGGTTAAGGAGG
>CAZPFE010000018.1:0-10811 GCA_964585805.1 uncultured Candidatus Saccharibacteria bacterium
GTTTTAAACTCTGTTAATTGCCACTCTATATCTTTACTTGGATCAAAATAAATTTCCCAACCTTCATTTGTTTTGATATTTAATCTTTTTTCTGAAACAAGTAAAACTTCCTTAGGAAAAAGATTTAAAATAATCATTTCTTTTTTAATCTTTAATATCTTTTCCATTATTTCTGGATCAACAACCTGTTTGCCTAAAACTAAATTAGATAAAATATAACCTAATCTAATTATTGTTTCTTCCTTTCCTAACTCAATTCCGCTTTCTTTTTCTTCTCTATTTTCGTTTTCGTTTTCTTTCTTACTCTCTAAAATGAACTCTTGAAAAATAATTCCTTTTTTATCAATAAAAAAACATTTATCTTCTTGACAAAAAACTGCTACTGGCTCTTTTTCTTCAATTCTAACGATTAAAGATCTTTTTAAAAAATCTTTTTTAAGAATAATCTTTTCAATTTCTGGAAATTTTTCTTTTAGTTCTTCTTTAATTAAATTTTGGTCAATAAGAAAAATACTCTTTGTGTTAAGAAAAAAAATCTTTTTTTCTGTATTTTTAGCAATAAAATCATGAACCTCTCTTTTCAATTCTTGGTTTTTAGCATAAGAACTAATACTTTTTAACTGCACAAAAGAAGAAAAAAATATCAAATAAAAAATAGTAAAAACCGTAACTAAAGAAAGCAAAGAAAACCAAAAATTTTTAGATCGTAAAATCTTTAAAACTATCTTTTTTTTCTCTATCTTTCTCTTGTATCTTTTATATCTTCTCCTTTCCATAACTTATAATTACTAACTAATTTATAAATTTATAACGGTTTGATTATTATTCCCATCCCCCTCCTCTCTCCTCCCCCTTCCCTTTGGGAAGGGGGAGGATTAGGGTAGAGAAGGTTCCTTTCTCTCTCTTTCTTCTCCTCTTTTTATTTCTCCTCTCTCTCCTCCGGAGGAGGATATGTGAGAAGCGTTTTTCCTTAAAAGAAGAAAAAGGATTGAAAAGATGTTTTCTTTTCCTTTTATTTCTCCTCCCTCTCCTCCGGAAAAAGGTTTTATCTTTTCTCTTTCCCCTCCTAAAAAGAAGGAGGAAAAATTTCTTCTCTTCTCCTCTCCTTTCCTCCCCCTCCTTTGGAGGGGGAGGATTAAGGTGGGGGAGGAAAAAAGGAAGAAGGAAGATTGAAGAGATGTTTTTCTTTTTTTTATTTCGTTATTAAATTGACCGGATAGTATTATACATAACTTATAAACCTCTTTTTATTTTTCGTCCTATTTCAAAAAGATAAATCAACCAATAAAACCAAGATAAAGGAAAATCCTGGGTCTTTAAGTATTCTTTTTTATAACCTCCAAAACCCATTTTAAAAAGAGTAGGACCTGCCCAAGGATGATTTTGCTTTTTAAAAGGATCGACATATCCCCAAAAATCGTAAATAGAACAACCCCGCTTTTTAGCTTCTCTAATTGCTTCCCATTGAATAAGATAAGGAATAGAAAATTTAGAATACTTTGCTAAAGAAGCAGCTTGATGATAAAATCCAATACCAGACCAAAATATAACTATTGCTCCAGCCGCTATCTCTCCTTGATATTTACCTAAAAATAAGAAAGCTTGATTATTTTTAGCAAAAACTTCAAATTCGTTTTTAATAAATTGAGAAGAAAAAGGAACAAAATTCTGCCTTTTAGCCACTGCCTGATTAAGTTCTTGATAAATTTCAATATCTTCAATATTTTGACTTTTAAAAATCTCTATATCTTTGTTTTTAGATGCTTTCCTAATTAAATAACGAGTTGTTTTTCTCATATTTGCTAATAACTCTTCTTCAGAAGGGGTAATATCCAACCTCCAAGTAGCATCATAAGCAGAAGCATGCATTGGTGCTTCTTTAAATCCTAAATTTTTAAAAATTTTTATATTTTCTTCGTTCCTCTCTAAAAGCGGCGCTATTCTGATAAATTTTGCTTTTTCTTCTCGGCCAATCCTTCTAATCTCTTTTAATAATAGGTTTAGAATTTCAAATTTTAGAATATCTGAAGATCGTTTTGAGTTTAAATCAAATCTATAATCTTTTATATTTGGTCCATGTTGAATTAAGAGAAAAGTCCCTCTTTTAGAAACAATCTTAACGACAAGCGCTACGGCTATCAATTCATTATCATCAAAAACTCCTAATCGAAATATCTTATTTCCCATTTTTTCTTGAAAAATCCCCCAATTCCAAGAATCCAGAAATGTCTTTTCTCTGCATTCTAAAAAAAATTTTTCCCATTTTTCTTTGTCTTTTATCTCTTTTATCTCCATATAGTATATAAGCTATTAAATCTTACAATATCGCCAACCTTAATATTATTTTCATCAACAACGCCGGCATTAAGTTCTAAAATATACTTTGCCTTTCCTTTATGTTTAAAAACTTCACAATTTTCTGTCTTACAGGGAGGAAGATTGCTTTTAATATCTATTATTTTATTATCTTTATCAATCCAGATTACATCTAAAGGAATCAAAGTATTCTTCATCCAAATAGGATAAGTACCCTCTTTATCATAAACAAAAATCATTCCAGAATCTGCTGGTAATGTTGTTTTAAACATCAATCCTTTTCGCTTTTCTTCTGCTGTCTTCGCAACTTTCACCTTAAAGCAAGCGCTATTAATACAGACTATTTTTATCTTATTATAAAAAATTATAACTACTAAAAATACCAATGCCAATAATATCAATAATAAAAAAGTTTTATTTTTCATCTTTTTCATATTTATTAAAAAAATTAACTATCTTTTTCGCTTGTTTCTTAGAAAGATTAATATGGGTAGGAAGATTTACTATACTTTCAGCTATTTTTTCTGCCTGAGGACAGCATCCCCATTGATATCCTGTTTTACTGATATCAGTATCCGGAGGGACAACAGGGCCCTTTCGCCAGCCGTCGTTTAAATAAATTCTTCTCTTCCTAGCCGCTTTTAAAATTTTATCTGTATCCTCACCAACTAAAATCGGAAATTTCATAAAAATTGGAAAAACATCCTCTTCTTCTTTAGCTAAAGGCATTTTAAATTCTTTCTTTAAATTTTTCTTATAAAACCTGACAATTTCTCTTCTATGTCTATTAAATTTCTCTAACTTTTCCAATTGATTTAGTGCTAAAACTGCTAAAGCATTAGGCATTCTTTTGGGAAAACATCTCGGAATCTCACCTTTCTTTTCTTTTTTATAAACCGCTTTTGATAAAATTGAAAATTTATGGAATCCGCCCAAAACTATCCTTCCGAAATTACTGCCAATCCCATAAGCAGGCAAAACAAAATAATTTACCATAATCGGATGCAAAAGTTGTTGAAAAATCCAAAAATTTGATGGATAAGAAATTTTAGATTGAAATTCTTTTATCTTTTCTGCTATCTTTTTATTATTAGTTACGGCCATTCCGCCAAAAACCGAAGATATTATTTTATCCCGGCCAAAACTGAAAAAAGCCACATCACCAAAAGTTCCTACTTTCTTATTATAGTATCCTACCCCTAAAGAATGAGCGCAATCTTCAATCAAAAACAATTCATTTTCTTTGGCTATTTTCAAAACTCTTTCCATTTTAGCAGGATAACCAAAAGTATGCTGAACCATTATTGCTTTTGTTTGGGGAGTTACCTTCTTTTTTAAATCATCTGGATCTATATTTATCGTCTCATCAACATCAACAAAAACAGGTCTTGCTCCAACGGCTAAAATCGGATTGACAGCGGCATTGCAAGTAAACGCCTGAAGTAAAACCTCATCTTCTCTATCTATTCCCAAAGAATACAAAATCGCCATTAAAGCCGAACGGCCGCTGTTAAAAGCAAAAGCATATCTTACCCCTAAATATTTTTTAAATTTACCTTCTAACCTCTCTACTGCTTTATTTTTTTTCCATTTCCAAGGACTAAAAAGCAATTTAAAAGTCAATTTAATGTCATCTTTTTCAATATTTGGCGACAAAGATATCGAAATTGGTTTCATACAATTTTACTTTTTTATTTGTCGCATAATAAATCAATAATTTTTCTTGGTATCCTTCCTTCTAAAAGAATAACACTGTTTATTTCGCAAGATTTTATTCTGCTAATAATTTCGTCTGGATTTTTAATAAATAAAATATTTTCTCCTTTCATCCCTGTTTCTGCCGCTCCTTTTTTAATCTCTTTAAAATAATCATTAGTCGTTATTATCGCCAAATCGCACACCTCGCCGATTTTTCTGCCAATCTCCCTATGGATGCTCCCTGCCGCTCGGCCCAATTCAATTAAACAAGGCATTACTACTATTTTTCTGCCTTTATAATTTTTTAAATAATCTAAATCAGCTAAAACACCATCTGGATTTGCTGAATAAGAAGAATCTAAAATAACTGGTTTGTCTTTTTTTAAAAATTTAATCCCTCCTTGGTTTGAATTAATCTTTAAACAAGCGCTTGCAATTTCTTGGAAACTCATACCTAATTCTTTAGCGCAAGCAATTGCTAATAAGATGTTAGTAACATTTTGTTTGCCCAATAAATTCACTTTAAAATTATTTTTTTTCTCGTTATTTTTTCTACTGTTTTTAGAAAAAACTTGAAATAAAAGATATTCTTTATCTATTTCAAAATTTTCAACCCAAAAATCAACTTCTTCTTTTTTATTTTTAAAAAAAGAACATTTAATAATTTTTCCCGCCTTAAATTTGCCTTTATTTCTCTGAAAATAATTTTTAATAAAATCATTATCCCAGTTCAAAATACCAATTCCTTCTTTGTTTAAACTCTCTATTAGTTCAAACTTGCCCTTAACAATATTTTCTTGAGAACCAAATGTAGATAAGTGTTGTTGGTTGATGCCAGTAAGAATACCTATTTTTGGTTTAATAACTTGGCAGACTTCTTTTATTTTCCCCCTTTCATAAGCGCCTATTTCAGCAATAAAGACTTCATGGTCTGGCTTCAGTTTTTCTAAAACCGTTTTAGCGATGCCAATTTCAGCATTAACATTTTTTTCTGTTTTTAGAATATTAAATTTAGCCGAGAGAATTTCTGCCAAAAACTCCTTTGTTGAACTCTTGCCATAACTACCAGTAATCCCAATCACCACCCCTCCTTTTTTCTTAAATTGGACAATCTTTTTTTCTGCTTTTAAAAGAATGACCTTTCTAAACAAAAAAGTTGGCAATTGAAAAAATAAAATCAGCAAAGAAAATATTAAAGGACTAAGAATTAAAGAAAAGAAAATAGCTAAACAAAAAATTTTTTCTGGTAGAGAAAAAATAAAGCTTAAAAAAAATACTTCTAAAAAAATACCGGTTCCAAAGATTAAAACAACTTTTTTTGTAAATTTAGGATATCTAAACCTATAAAAACTAACTAAAAACTTTTTTATTCCTTGAGTTTCAAAATGAGCTCGAAAACGGCCCCGGTGATATTCTTTTAACTGCCAAAGCCAAAGCCAAAAAAGAAAAAGTTTTAAATTTAAAAAAAACCAAATTAAACTAACTGATAATTTGAACAACATATTATTAATTAATCTCTTGAATTATTATCTCTCCCAATTCCTTAGCAAAACGCACTTCTAAATTATGCTTACCTTGAGGAATAATAACTAATTTAGAATTTTTTATTTTTTGATTAATCAATCTTCCATCTCTCAAAGGAGTAATATCATCTTTTTTGCCCCAAATAATAATTGTCGGTTGAATAATACTCGGCAGAAAAGAAATTAAATCTTCTTTAAGAACTTTTAAAAGTATTTTTTTCATAATTCCTTGAGCATAAGGATAATCGCTTTTTCTAATAATAAAGCGATAGAAAATTTTTCTAAAAAAACTATATCCTGGCAAAAAAGAAAAATATTTTAATTTTTTAGCCAAAAAATAATAAATTTTCTTTTTAAAAGTTATTCTCCGACAGCATGCAGCTCCTACTAAAAATAATTTCTTTACTTTTTGGGGAAATTTTAAACTATATTTAACTGCTAAAGAACCTCCAAAAGAATGACCTAAAAGATGAAACTCTTCCAAATCTAAACTTTTGACAAATTCGTCAATAAATTGAGAATAATCATCAAGTCCCCAAGTTTCTAAAGGTTCTTCACTTTCGCCAAAACCAGGCAAATCAGGAATGATTACCCTATACCCATTTTCTGCTAAAAACTTTCCAACTTCCACCCATCTCTCACCCTTAGAACCCCAACCGTGCAGAATCAAAAAAGAAAATTTTTCTTTTTCTGGCTTAATCTCTAAAAAACTAACTTTCAAGCCTTTAATTTTGATTCTCTCTTTTTTGTAGTAAACTTTTAGCATACTCAATCCTTTTTAATGTTTTACTCTTTCCTAAAATCTCTGCTATTTCAAAAGGACCAGGCGAAGCTTTTTTTCCAGTTAAAGCAACTCTTAAGGGCCAAAGAAAATATCCTCTGTTTGCTAATTTTTCTGCTTCTGACATTAAAATCTTTTCAATTGTTTCTCTATTCCAATTTTCCTCTTTAATTGGAGAAAGAAGATTTTTTATCTTTTCTAAAACCTCTAAAGTTCCTTCTTCTCTCGCTTCTTTCCAAAAAAGAAGTTCTTTAGGATAATCCAATCTTTCTTTAAAAAAGAAATCTGCTAAATCCCCAATTTCTGAAACTTTTTTTAACCTTTCCTGAAATAATTGGACTATCCTTTCTAAATGATTAAAATTTATTTTTTCTTTCGTTTCTTTTATTTTAAAAGATTGAGAAAAATAAATCCCTCCATAAGCAGGTGGATATTGTTCTGATTTAATAATCGGCTCTAAATAATCTTTTTCAATTAAATAAGGAATAGCCATTCTTGTTAAATCTTCTCTTGGTGTCTGGCGAATATAAAATCCGTTTAAATAATCTAATTTTTCAGTGTTAAAAATTGCTCCTGATTTTTGAATCTTCTTCACTGAGAAATCTTTAATTAAAGAAGACAAAGAATAAATTTCTTTTTCTGTCCCTGGATTCCAACCCAAAAAAGCCAAAAAATTTATCATTGCTTCTGGTAGGTAGCCCATCTTTTTGTATTCATTAACAGACATTGCTCCATGTCTTTTGCTTAACTTACTTCTATCAGGACCTAAAATTAAAGGAATGTGAATATAAACTGGTTGGTAAAAACCAAGAGCTTTTTGAAGAAGTATTTGCTTTGGAGTATTAGGTAAGTGATCTTCACCTCTAATAATATGAGTAATTCTCATTTCAAAATCATCAACAACTGCTGCAAAATTATATAAAGGCGTATTTAAATTTTTAGCAATAACGATATCACCCAATAAATTAGCGTCAAACTCTATTTTACCGCGCACTTCATCAACAAAAGAAATTTTTTCTTTCGGAACTTTAAACCTTATTACTGCTGGCATTCCTTTTTCCAATCTTTCTTTCACTTCCTTTTCGGATAAATGAGCGCATTTCCCATCATAACGAGGGGGCAAACCTCTACTCATTTGTTCTTCTCTTTTTGCTTTTAATTCTTCTGGAGTGCAAAAACAATAATAAGCTTTTTTTTCCTCTAAAAGTTTTTCCAAATATTTTCTGTAAATATTTTTTCTCTCGCTTTGTCTATAAGGACCATAATGACCTATATAATCTGTATCAAAAATTCTCTCTTGGTCTTTTTTAAAAATCGGACCCTCATCCCACTCAATCCCTAACCATTTTAAGCCTTCCATAATATCTTCTTCATATTCTTTTTTTGACCTTTCTAAGTCAGTATCTTCTATTCTCAAAATCATCTTCCCTTGATATTTTCTGGCAAAAAGAAAATTAAAAAGAGCTGTCCGCGCTCCTCCAATATGAAAAAAACCAGTCGGAGAAGGAGCAAACCTCACCCTTACTTTTAAATTGTCTTTTTTAAAAATATTATTATCCTTCTCTTTCATAAATAAATTTTATTTATTTCCAAAATACCATTGAAGAATTTCTTTTGCAACCGGCAAAACTGCCTCCCGTAAACCTTTTATTTTTTCCATCATTACTAATAATACTATTTCTGGCTTATCATAAGGAGCCAAAACAACAACCCAGTTGTCAAAATATCCTTCTTTTATTGTTTCTGCTGTTCCTGTTTTTGCTGCTACTGGAACCGGCAAATCACTCAAAATTTTTGCCGAAGCCAAAGGACTATTCTCTCCAGTTACTGCCCATCTCATTCCTTCTTTAACAATTTCTAAATTTTGAGGATTAATAAAATCTTTTCTAATAACTTCTGGTTTAAATTCTTTAATAATATTTTTCTTTTCATCCACTATCTCCTTTACTATTCTTGGCTGATAAAGGATGCCTCCGTTAGCAATCGGAACAAATGAAGCAGCAACCTGAATTGGTGTTGCCAAAACATCTCCTTGACCAATAGAAAGATTATAAGTATCTCCATCCCACCAAAACACTCCTTTAACCTTCTTTTTCCATTGAGGAGAAGGAATTAATCCTTTCTTTTCACCTGGAAGATCAATCCCTGTTTTTTCACCCCAACCAAAGAGTTGAAGATATTTCTTTATTTTTGTAGGACCTAATCCTTCTTGATCTTTGTATCCTCCGCCAATAGTATAAAAATAAACATCTGAGGATTCAGCAATTGCTTTTCTCATATCTGTCCAACCATGAAAAGCCCAGTCTCTTTTTATCGTATACTTGTCTGGATTATACTTGTTCGGAATAATAATTTTATCTTCACAATATAACTTTTTATAAGGAGAAATAATTTCTTCCTCTAAAGCAGCTGCAGCTATTAATGGCTTAATCACTGAACCAGTAGGATATAAACCAGCAATTGCCCTATTCAAAAAAGGATATTTTTTTTCTTTGTCTAATAAAAGTTCCTCTAAAGCCTTTTTATCCGCTCCTTTACTAAATAAATTATTATCATATCCTGGGATACTAACCAAAGAAAGCACTCCGCCTGTATTGGGATCTAAAGCAATAACCACTCCTTTATCTGTCCCTGATTTCTTTAAATACTTTTCTAAAGATTGTTCGGCTATTTTTTGAAGATCAGCATTTAACCACAATACCAAACTTTTTCCTGGCCGAGGAGAAACAATAACCTCTTTAGAAACAACATTACCTTGAGCATCTCTTTCAATTTTCATCTCGCCTGGTTCTTTCCTCAAAAATTCTTCGTATTCCTTTTCTAAACCAGCGCGGCCAACATAATCAAAAGGCGAATAAATTTCTGAATTATTTTTTAATTCTTCTTTTGTAATTAAACTAGTATATCCAAGAATATGGGAAAAAATAGCCGCCTCTGGATAATATCTAACCAAGTTTTCTTTAATCCAAAAACCAGGAAACTCATTTATCTTACTCTCTAAAATAATTAATCTTTGTCGATCTAAATTTTCTAAAATTAAAATATCATTTTCTTTCGCTGAATTAATTCTTTTTTCTAAATCTTCAATATCTTTATTTATAATCATAGAAACTTTCTTTAAAATCTCGTCTCTCTCTTTTTTATCAAGAGAAAAAAACTTATCTTTATTTAAAACAAGATCAAATGTTAGTTTATTGGAAACTAACTGCTTTCCTTTTGCATCATATACCACACCTCTAAAAGAATCTAAAGAAGAAGAAATAAATTTATTTGCTTCTGCAAGAGTTTTATATTTTTGATATCCAAGAACTTGCAACTGAAAAACACGAAACAAAAACAAAAAGAAAACTAAAAAAACGAGAACAAACATTATCCTAATTCCTTTTTGAGGAAGAACAACTTCTAATTTATTTGAAAAACAGCCAATTTCTTCTTCTTTTTCTTTGGCTAAGGAATCTAAAAAAACTTCATGAGGTTCTATATCTACTTGAGAAAAACCTTGAATGTAATATTTTTTTCCTCTTTTTCTTTTAATTTTTGAAAAAAAATGAAAAATGAACATATTTTTTAACTACAAACTTAATGAAAAAAGATATTAACAAAAGGATTATAATATAAAAACCAAACCCTTTATCTGAAAAAATATCTAAAAAAAATCCTCCTATTAAAGCATTAAATAAACCAAAATTGCTTTTAGGAGATTCAGTAAGATTCCAAATTATAACTCCAATTAAAATCAAGTTTAAATGATCTAAAAAGGAAAAATTAGGCAAAAAACTCGTTTGGAAGAGAATAAAGAAAAAATAAAGAAGTAAAGAAAAAATAATTTTTTTAATTAACATTTTAACGCCAATGTTTAATTACGAATAAATCACTATCTCGAAGTTTAAAAAATGGAGTTACTTTCACTTTCTGCGAGGATCGAAAATCATTTTTTTCTATTGCAGTTACTTTACCTACTAAAAGCCCTTTAGGAAAAATACCGCTTAAACTATCACTAACCACTAAATTACCTTTTGAAATCTTTTTTTCTTTTGGAATTAAATCAATTATAATTTCAGAATTTCCATCTCCCTTTGCTAAACCAGAAATATTTTCTTCTCCATTTTCAATTAAAACATCAAAAGAAATATTTTTATCTGAGAGAAGCACAACTTTAGAAAAATTTTTATAAACTTCCTTTATTTTACCTACTAAGACATTTTCTGAAGTAATTACTGGCATATCTTTCAAAATACCATCATCTGATCCGCCTTGTATTAAAAGAAAATTATTAGAAACATCTTTCCCGATAACCTGAGAAAAATAAAGATTAAATTTTTTTTCAAGTCCTAATCCTAACGCTTTTTTTAATTTTTTATTTTCTTCTTTAACTAAATTTAAAACTGCTATTTCTGCTTTTAATTTATTATTCTCTTTTTCTAAACTATTCAATTTATTTATAACTTCTTTTGAGTTTAAAAAATAATCAATTATCCCTGAAGTATTTATAC
>CAZPFE010000019.1:0-10620 GCA_964585805.1 uncultured Candidatus Saccharibacteria bacterium
GAGGGGGAGGTTTTAATCCCCATCCCCCTCCTATTTCCTCCCCCTTCCCAAAGGGAAGGGGGAGGATTGAAAAAATGTTTTTCCTTCCCAGAGGGAAGGGGGAGGATTGGGGAAAGAAAAAGAGAAAGGGAAGGATTAAAGAAAAGAAAAAGAGGAAGGAAGAGAATTAAAAGAAGAAAAAGAAAAAGGAGAGAATTGAAAGAAGAAAAGGGGGGATTGAAGAAAGAAAAAGAAAAAGAAAAAGGGGAAGATTGAGGGAAAAAGGGGAGGATTGGAGAAAGAAAAAAAGAAAGGGAGAATTGGAAAATGAAGAGGGGAAGGAGAGAATTGGAGAAAGAAAAAGAGAAAGGGAAGGATTGAAGAAAGAAAAAATAAAAGAGTAAATCTATTAACCGTTCTGTCCTTAAATCAACCTATTTTTTCTTTTAAAATATCAGCTAAATCTTTGATTTCTATTCTTTCTTGTTTCATTGTATCACGGTCGCGAATAGTTACTGTTTCGTCTTCTAATGTTTGGAAATCAATCGTTACACAATAAGGAGTACCTATTTCATCTTGTCGACGATAACGTTTACCAATATTATCACTATCATCAAATTCAGCCATAAACTCTTCCTTCAGAAGATCAAACACTTCCCGCGCTTTTTTAACCAAATCCGGTTTGTTTTTTAAAAGAGGAAAAACAGCTACTTTAATTGGGGCTAATTTTGGTGGGAATTTAAGAACAACCCTTTCTTCTTTGTTTTCCAGTTCTTCTTCCTCATAAAACTCACTCAAAACTGCTAATAATATCCTATCTAACCCTGCTGAAGTCTCTACTATATAAGGAACATATTTTTTACCATTTCTTGGGTCGCGATAAGATAAATCCTGACCAGAAAACTTGCTGTGTTGAGTTAGATCGTAATCTCCCCTGTTATGTATACCTTCTAATTCTTTAAAACCAAAAGGAAAATTATATTCTATATCCCAAGCATCTTTAGCATAAAAAACTAAATTTTCATGCCTATGCCACTTCAAATTTTCTTCTTTAATGCCTATTTTTCTAATGTAAAAATTCCATCTTTTCTCTTTCCAAAGATTATAAAATTTTTCTGCTTCTTCAGGCTGGACAAAGAATTGCATTTCCATTTGAACAAATTCCCGTTGGCGAAAAATAAATTGACGCGCCGTAATCTCATTCCTAAAAGACTTACCAACTTGAGCAATCCCAAAAGGAATTTTTTGTCGGGTAGAATTTAAAACATTTTTAAAATTCACATATATTCCTTGGCAAGTTTCTCCCCGCAGATATGTTGGCTCTTTCTTCCAATCATCGGTAAAATTACCTAAATTGGACTTGACTAATAAATTAAAATTTTTTGCTTGTGAAAAATTTCCTCTTGTCCCGCAATGAGGGCACTGCAATTTTTCTTTATTTTCTTCTAACAAGTTATTAATTTCTTCCTCCGACATTTTCTCATCAGCAAATACTCCAATGCTTTCTAATAAATGATCGGCTCTTATCCGAATATGACATTGTTTACATTCAATTAAAGGATCGGTAAAACTGCTTACATGACCTGAGGCCTCCCATATTTTTGGATGCATAAAAATAGCGCTATCTAATCCAACAATATTTTCATTTTTTTGAACCATCTCTTCCCACCATATTTTTTTAATATTATTAGCCAACTCTACCCCATAAGGACCATAATCATAAACTGCAGCAAACCCGCCATAAATTTCAGAAGAAGGAAATACAAAACCTCGTCTTTTTGCTAAAGAAATAATTTTTTGAGTTAAGTTAGACATAAAATTACCCATTTATTTCTTATTAAAAATCTCAACCTTTAAATAAAAATCAAAATTCATTTAACAATTCCATTTTCTCCAGAAATACTTGGATCGTCAGGCAAATCAGTTCTTATTTCTTTACTTTCACCTTCTATTTCTTGTCCTGTCCATTGATCATCTCCACTAATCACTGCTTTACCTATCAATAATGCAGTTTTTCCTTTTTGTTCAGGATTAGGGCTTAAAACAACTTGAAAAGCAATTGAAGGAGCAGAATTTAAAATACCTGTTCCAGCGTCCATTTTTTCGCCATTATTAACTGACCAAACGATTTCTCTACTCTTATTATCAAAAGAAAAATTAGAAACCTCGTCTTTTGGAAAAATCTTTCCTGTTAATCTCACATTAGAAGGTAAAGTTGCTTTTACTTTCACATTATCTACATCATTATAATAATTCTTTGCCTGCCAAATAACAGTATAAGTGGTTTCCTTTCCTACTTCTGGAGGAATTGGTCCAGAATTACTAAAAATATCATTTTGATAAAATGCTTTTTGAGAAATCTCTAATTTTGAATTCATTTTAATACTAAATTCTCTTTTCACTTGAGAAATTAAAACTACATCTTTTAAAAGAATATTTTTTTCTCCTCTATCATTCAATTTCCAATCCTTTAATTTAACCCAAAATTCAACTTTTCCTTCTTCTCCTTGATCTAAAAATTGCAATTTTGGCACATCACGCCAATCCCAAATAATAGAATTATCACCTCTTCCGAACTGTCCGTCTTTAACTTTTAGAGAATTTAAATCAAACGCTTTACCTTCTAAATTAACAACTAAAAATAGATTATTAAACGGCTTTGAACCAATATTTCTAAAATAAATTTCGTAGTGAAGCAAATCGCCAGGATTTGCAATATAATTTCTTTGACCATTTATTTCTTGGAATACATCAATATGGAGATTAACAATTTCCACACCCTTAACTGCTTCTTTTAAAGGAACAAAATTATTTCCCTGCCAAACACCTAAAATTGCTTTAAAAATTTTTTCTGACCCTACATCACCTGTTAATTTGCCCTTTATTTCAATTCTTCCTCCTTCTGCTTTGTTTAAAACTGGAATATCCCATTCTGTTTTATCTAAAGTTGTAGGATTGCTACTAATAAATTCAAAATTTGCTGGATATTCAATCTTAATTCCTAAATTAGTTAATGGATAATCTAAATTAGAAAAATAATTTACACTAAAACTAAACTCTCTATTAGGTTCTATTTTAGACGATAAATCAAAATCAAGAGTAAGAGGAACAGAACTAATTATAGTCGTAAAAGTGGTAGATGATTCATATCGGGCTTTTATATCTTTGGGATGATAACTTAACCATACTTTTGCTGTTTTTATCTCTCCTTCTTTGCCTAACAACCTGCATTTAAATTTAAAACTTTTTTCCTCTCCTGGATAAATATCTCCTAATTTATCTGAACTAATTTCTACTCTTTGAGAAGAATTTTCTTCTATTAAACTACTCGTCGGAAACTCAAAAACTAAATGAGGATCTTCTAACTTAACATTACCATTATTCTTATAAATAACTGTATATTCTATTTCTTGAGAAACGGTTGCCTTGTCTGGTCCTATAATCTCTAATTTTAAAACATCTTTAGAATAAGAATTTCTATTCCAATACCAAAAACCAGCAATCCCAACGATCAATCCTAAAAAAATAATCATTAAAATAAACTTTCTCATAAAATATTATCTAAAATATATTTTTTATATTCATCTAAAAAAAGAAAAGTTTTTCTAAAATCTTTATCAGGTTTTAATTTAAAAATAACTTGCCAATCTTTATTTTGAAAAAGACGAAACATTTTAATCTCTTTGGCTAAAATTTTTTTCTTTCTTTGATTGCTTAACAATAAGGAAGAACATTTCTGACAAACTAATCCTTTTTCAAAACTGAAAAAGTTGTTTTCTGAAGATATTTTTTTTTGACAAAAAGAACAGTTATAAAGATCAAAACCATAACCAGCAACCTCTAATAAATTCAATAGAAAGGCGTAATAAAATAAAGAATAAGAAATTTCTTTAGAAAAAGAAAAATGATTAAGGTTTTCAAAAAAATCAGTCAATAATTCCCATACTTTTTCATCTTTTTCTTCCCATCCTATTAAATCATCTAAATCAGTCGCGCATTGAAAAGCAATTCTTAACTTTCTAAAACTCTTTTTAATATCTGAAAAATTATCAATTTTAACCGCATCTGTTAAAGTATTATAAAATTTTCCTTTGATAAATTCAATTTCAGCAAGAGAAAAAACCCTTATTCCTGACCTTAATTTTGACTTAATCTTTCTTACTCCTCTGGCTAAAACATTTATCTTACCAAACTCTTGACTATAAAAAGTAATCATTTGATTTGCTTCCCCTTGATTCTCTTTTTTTAAAACAAAACTTAAAGATCTATAACGCGTAGTCATAAGAATAAAATTACCCTTCTTTTCTTTTCACTTTTATTCCCAGCCAAATTTCTTTTCCATCTAATTTAATTTCCCTTTCTGCTTCAACTTCTTCTCTACCTTCTTTTATTTCTTCAGCTATTGTTTTCTTTAAAACATAATTTCTATATTTTTCTAATAATCTTTTAAACCAATCTTCAGACTGATAATAGATTAAAATTTTATCTTCTGCTTTTAAGCCTGCTTTTTTTCTTAAAATTTGAATAAAACGAATAAAATCTCTCATTATACCTTCTTCTTTTAATTCAGGAGTAATCGTTACATCTAAAACAATTTCTTTTTCTGCTTCTGGATTGAAAATAACTTCTTTGACATTAATTTCTTCCTTGAGTAAAGACACCAAATCAGGCTCTTCTTTTATTCGAGAATCCTTTATTATTAATTTAGAAAGCGGTTGTCTAACTTTAATTCCTGCTTTTACTCTTTCAGCCAAAGCTTGGGAGGCAATGTTTCTTGTTTCTTCCATTTTTTCTTCTATTTCTTTGTTTATTAAATCTTGATTTGCTTCTGGCCAATCAGATAAATGAACTGACTCTTCCTTTCCTCCTAAAGATTGGTATAACTTTTCAGCAATAAAAGGGGTGAAAGGGGCTATTAATTGAGAAAAACGCAAAAGAACATAATATAAAACCTGACTCGCCTCTCTGTTTGCCTCTTTGTTCTCTTTATCTTGAAATCTTAACCGAGAGCGTCGAATATACCAATTTGATAATTCATCTACAAAACCTAACAAAGCTCTTCCTGCTTCTACAACTTTGTATTGATTCAAATTCTCGGAAATAAAAACATTTAAACTCTCTAAACGAGAAATAATCCATTTATCAAGAATATGATTAGGTTTAATTTCTTCTTCAGGACTAAAATCTTCTTCTTTGTAAATTGAGAAGAAATTATAACTTTGCCATAAAGTATCAAAAAATTTTCTCTCTAAAGTTTGAACATCTTGAAAATCAAATTTTTTCGTCTCTCCAGCTTGATTGACGGTATAAAAATAAAGACGAGCACAATCAGCGCCAAATTTATTTACTACTTCTTCTGGCTTAATAATGTTCCCTCTTGACTTTGACATTTTTTGGCCCTTAGCATCTAAAATCAAACCTAAACAAATCACATTCTTATAAGCTGGTCCTTTTTCTAGTAAAGTAGAAACCGCTAAAAGCGTGTAAAACCAACCTCTTGTTTGATCTATTCCTTCAGCAATAAAATCAGCCGGGAAAGCTTCTTGATTGTCAATTTTTTCTTTATTTTCAAAAGGATAATGCCATTGAGCAAAAGGCATACTTCCTGAATCAAACCAACAATCAATTACTTCTGGTACCCTCTTCATCTCTTCACCGCATTTTTCACATTTATAAACTATTTTATCAATGAACGGCCGGTGTAAATCATTTATTTCTTTTTCCCCTGATTTTTCTCTTAATTCTTTAATACTGCCAATACATTCCTGATAACCACATTTTTGACACTGCCAAATAGGCAAAGGAGTACCCCAATATCTTTCCCGTGATAAATTCCAATCTTTAATTTCTTTTAACCACTCCCCAAAGCGTCCTTCTTTAATATAAGAAGGTATCCAGTTTATTTCCTGACTATTTTCAATCAACTGATTTCTTATTTCTGTAATTTTAATAAACCAGGAAGATTTAGCGTAATAAACTAAAGGTGTCTTGCATCTCCAGCAAAAAGGATAATCGTGTTCATACAATTCCTCTTTAAAAAGAATATTCCTCTCTTTTAAATCACTGATGATTAAAGGGTCAGCGTCTTTAACAAACATTCCTTCCCATTTATAACCTTTTGTTTTCATTTTTCCTTCTCCATCTACTGTCATTAATATCGGGAATTGCTCTTCTTCTTTCTTTCCTTCATTTTCTTCTTTCACTGCTTCCATATCTTCTTCACCAAAAGCAGGCGCTATATGAACTAAACCTGTCCCTTCTTCTAAAGAAACAAACTCTGCCGGAATTGTCTGATATAACTTACCTTTTACTTCTTGAGGATAAAGAGGATCATATTCTCTGTTTAATAACTCTTCGCCCTTCATTTCTTCTAAAATCTCCTTTTTTTCTTCTCCTAAAACCTCTATTCTCTCTTTAGCCAAAATTAAAATTTCTCCTGTTTTTGTCTTAACCTTTAAATAATCAAAAGAAGGATTAACTGCTATTGCCACATTTGCAGGCAAGGTCCAAGGAGTAGTTGTCCAAACTAAAAAATAAGTATTTTCTTCTTTCTTTACTTTAAACTTAACATAAATAGCATTTTCTTTAACTCTTTTATAACCTTGAGAAACCTCATGAGAAGAAAGAGATGTTCCGCACCGCGGACAATAAGGGACCACTTTATAACCTTGAAATAACAGCCCTTTTCTCCAGATATTTTTTAATATCCACCATAAAGATTCAATATAATTATTATCGCAAGTTATATAAGCATTTTCAAAATCAAGCCAATAACCAATTCTTTTGCTAAATTCTTCCCATTCCTTCTTATAAGTAAAAACACTCTCCCGACATTTTTCTATAAACTTTTCAATTCCTAATTCCTCAATTTCTTTTTTTGTTTTAATACCCAATTTTTTTTCTGCCTCCATTTCTGTTGGTAAACCATGAGTATCCCACCCGGCCTTTCTCTCAATATAAAAACCTTTCATCGTCCGATAACGAATAATTATATCTTTAAAGGCACGGGCTAAAAGATGATGGATGCCCGGCAAACCATTGGCAAAAGGAGGACCTTCAAAAAAAACAAATTTTTTCTTTCCTTTGTTTTTGGCAAAAGTTTTTTGAATAATATTTTTTTCTTTCCAAAAATCAAGAATTTTTTCTTCGTTTTGAGGAAAATCAAACATATTTTTTAATTTTATTCTTCAAATTAATTCTCTTATTTCAGCTGTCCTCATTCGAGAATCACAGTTAGCAAGGAAACTATCAAAAATTTCTTTATCAGACATCCCTTTAATAATTCCTTCAATAAAAGCAAGAGGAACTTGATGACTAATTATTAAAATATTCTTGTGAGAATATTTTTTTTCTATTTCTTTTAAAAAGCTTTCTATTCTTTTTTTAATTTCAGAATAAGTTTCGCCGCCCGGCAACTTTTTCTTAAAGCGATCAAAAGTATTAGGCAAAATTTTTCTTATCTCTTTTATTGGTTGAGCATTGTAATCTCCAACATTAAACTCTCTCAATCTTTTATCATACTTTGGTTTAACATTAATCTTTTCAGATATTATCTTTGCTGTTTGTTTTGTTCTCAAAATATCAGAAGCAAAGATTAAATCTATCTTTCTTCCTTTTAAAATTTTAAATAATCTTTCTCCTGCTTTCTTTACTTCTTCTTTTCCTTTTTTACTAAGAGGATTATGAAACCTCTCTGGCCAACAAGAACAAACCTCTTTCTTGTTTGAAAAAGCCTCGCCATGTCTCAAAATAAAATAATGATTTCTATATTTTTTTGTTTTCATAATTAAAAATTATCACCTTTTCTCTTTTTTTTCAAGCAAGATCAAACTATTTCTTTTTCTAAAATCATTTTTATTCTTTCTTTTTCTCTTTCTAAAACTTCTCCTTCATAATCGGCATTATGAGCTGAACTAAATTTATAAACAGGTTTTCTTTGATCTAAATGTAAATTAAAAATTAAATCATTGTTCTCTTCTTCTTGAAGATAAATATGAAAACGAGGATAACCGCTTCTTTCTAATGGTCGAATAAAAGAAAGTTGATTTCCCTTTTTAGACAAGTAGTAGTAACCTACTTTTCTCATTAAATCTATAATATTTTTTCCTTTTGCGTTATTTAAAACAAATTTCATACTCTTTTATTAAATTTAAATTTTAAACCAGTCTTGCTACTAAATAACCTACTCCAAAAGGAAATTCATAAGACAAAATTTTTGCCTGCCAGTTTATTTCTCCTCCTTCTAAAATACCCAAAACAAAAGCAAAAGAACGAAGTCCGCATTCTCCTGCTTGAGGATATATCTTGTTCAATTCTAATATTTTTCCAATATCTTTTCTCTTCAAAGCTTGAATAAATTCTTCATCAAATTTTGGTCCATCAGGATGAAACCCATAAGGACCATCATCTCTTAAAACATGAGACATATCACCAGAGGCAATTAGAGCTATTTTCTCTTTTAAGGGCTTGATTTCTTCTTTATATATTCTTTTGCCTAAATCAAAATAATCTTTTGGTTCATCTAAACCAATTAAAATCTTTTGAATTACTCCCTTAAAATTCTTAGCTAAAAAAAATAAAGGAACATCAAATCCCCAATCTGGATGAGGCGAGGAAATAATAATTCTTTCTGAATGACTCTTTTCTAAATCCTTTCTTAATAATTCTAAAGATTTAATAGTTGCTTTAACTTTCTCTCTATCTGAATTAGAGCCTACTGAAGGTAAAATAATTGGAGGATGAGGAGCAAAACAAGCAAAACTAATCATTATCTTTTTATTTTTATTATTAATCTAACTTTACAATAACGAAGTTAATTAAAATCTAAATAAATTACATTTTTTCAACTACATCTATTCCTAAAACATTTAAACCATTTTTAATAATTTGAGAAAAAGCTTTTACCAGCAATAACCTCAATACTCTTAAATCTTCTTTCCTTTCCTGAAAAACAGGTACGGATTCATAAAATTTATTAAATTCTCGAGCAAGATCAAAAAGATAATTAGCCACTATATTTGGACTATACTTTTTTCCTCCTTCTTCAATAACTTCTGGAAATTTAGTTAATTGAAAAAGAAAATCTAAATCTTTTGCTGTTAAAACTCTTTGTTTAAAAATTACTTTTTCTCTCTTTCTTTTAAACCTTTTTATTATTCCTTTTGCTCGAACATAAGCATATTGAAGATAAGGTCCGCTATTTCCTTCTAAATTAAGCGCTTCTTCCCATTTAAAAATAATATCTGTTTCCGGATTTTTAGATAAAATATTATACTTTACTGCCCCTACTCCAATAGTTTCTGCTATTTTTTTTCTTTCATTTTCTTTTATTTGAGGATTTTTTTTCTTAATAATTTCTTTTGCCTTCCTAATTGCTTCTTCTAAAAGATCTTCCAATAAAATAACTCTACCCTTCCGAGTGCTCATTTTACCTTCAGGCAAACGAATCATACCATGAGCAATATGAACATATTTATCTCTTTTCCCTAACCCTAAAAGTTCGGCTGCCCAAAATAATTGCTGAAAATATAACTTTTGATCGGCTCCAACTTCATAAATTATTTTCCATGGCTTGAACTTTTCCATTCTATATTTAATTGCTGCCAAATCCCGGGTTGAATAAAGAGTTGTGCCATCTGACTTTTTAATCAATAAAGGAGGTAATTTTTCTTCTGGAAAAGGAATAACTAAAGCGCCTTGACTTTCTTTTGCTACTCCTCTCTTTAAAGCTTCTTCAACCACTTCTTCTGAGAGTGAATGATAAAAACTTTCTCCTAAAACAAGATCTTGTTTAATCTTTAAAATTTTATAAACTTTTTCAAATTCTTTTAAACTCCACTTAACGCATTTTTTCCATAATCTTCTTGCTTCTTTTTCTCCTCTCTCTAATTTCCTAAACCATTCCCGACCTTTTTCTTCTAATTGAGGATTTTTTTCTGCTTCTTGATGAAACCTCACATAAAGAGAAACTAAATTTTTAATTGGATCTTTCTCTATTTCTTTTTCGTCTCCCCATTTTTTAATAGCATAAATAAGTTTTCCAAACTGAGTTCCCCAATCGCCTAAATGATTATCACCAATTACTTTAAATCCTAATAATTTATATAAATTATAAATTGCTTGGCCAATAATAGTTGACCTTAAATGTCCGACGCTGAATGGTTTGGCAATATTCGGCGAAGAATAATCAATTATTATTGTCTTGCTCTTACCTACATCGCTCTTGCCATATTTTTCCTTTTCTTTTAAAATTCTTCTTAAACCATCAAGCAATGCTTTTTCTGAAATAAAAAAATTAATAAAACCTGGCTCTACTATTTCTATTTTTTCAAAGAGATAATTATTTTCTAATTCTGATTTTAAATAATTAGCAATTTCTATCGGCTTTTTCTTAACTTTTTTGGCAATTATCAAAGCAACATTGGTGGCGTAATGCCCGTGTATTCTCTGTTTTGGATATTCTACAACTATCTCTGAAAAATCAAATTCGGGCAAAATTTTTTCTTTTTGCTTTTTTATAATAACTTTTCCAATTTCTTTTCTAATTTTTTGAGAAAACATAAAAAATTTATTTATCTAAAAATAACGGTTATATACAAAATGAATTTGAACAGATAAGAAATATTCAAATTCAATATTTTT
>CAZPFE010000020.1:0-9922 GCA_964585805.1 uncultured Candidatus Saccharibacteria bacterium
CTTCTTCTGAGATATAAATGAATGTGCTATCTATTTTATTTCTTACTCTTTTGTTTCTTTTTAATTTCTTCTGTTTTTCTTAATCGTTGTTTAAATCTTTCCACTCTTCCTACTGCATCAATAATTTTCTCTTTTCCGGTATAAAGAGGATGACAATTTGAACAAACTTCTATTTTTATAGATTCTCGAGTTGAACCAACAGTAAAAACATTCCCGCAGGCACAATAAACTTTTGCATTGGGATAATATTTTGGATGAATATTTTTTTTCATAAAGATTTTTTAAAACTTTTTAAATTTGCAATTTTATTATAGCAAAATGGAAAGTAAAATCAATATATTAACTATTGACAATTGTTTTTGATATACTATATAGATAATCATAAAAGGTCTTAAAAAATAGAAACTAAACTAAAAGATATGAGCAAAATATTATTAATTAACAATGACGAAGATTATTTAGATGATTTTGAAGAAGAAGATTGGGAGGAGGAAGAATTTTTTGAAGACGAAGAAGAATTTGGCGGTTTAGATGATGAAGAATACTAATAAGAAAAATCTAATAAAAAATATTCTGGTTATTAAACCAGAATATTTTTTATTGTATTGACTCTAAAATAATTTTTGCCTCTGATATCCATTTTGCTTCTTTTTTACTTTTCTGCTTTATTTTAGAAATCACATTATATAAATTCAAAATTTCTTTAAAATCATTTTTTTGCCATCTAAGTAATTTTTTTCCTTTGTATTTATAGATTATTTCAACTGCTTTTAACCATAAAGCGATTTCTTTTTGTTTTTTAGAAGGAAGATTATTTTTTATTTCTTTTAAAAACTGAGCAAGATTGTTATTTAAGTCATCTATCTTTTGGATAATAAATCTAAGATTTCCTTTTTTATCAAAATATAATTTTCCACAATTTAATTTTTCTTTTAATTTATAAAGCGTTTTTTCTTTTTCCTTGTTTGCCAAAATAATAAATTGCGCTTTCCATCTATAATAAGTAGGGGAGTTAAGTCTTTCTCGTCTAACATCTCTTCTAAACTGAAGATCAAAACAAGCAGATTTTATCATCTCAACTAAATTAGAATTATTATTATTGCTTTTATTGATTTTATTTTCCATAAGTTACTTTACTTTATTAGTTTTATATAAATTTATTATGCGACTTTTTAAATTTTCTAACCTTATAAAAATTATGCGACAATAAATAAAAAAGTCAACCTTTCCTTCCCCTCCTTAATCCTCCCCCTCCTCTGAAGAGGGAGGAGGGGGAGGAAAATAAATCTTCCCCCTTCCAGAGAAGAAATGGTAGGAAGGGAAAGAAAAAAACATTTCTTTAATCCTCCCCCTTCCCAAAGGGAAGGGGGAGGTGAGGAGGGGGATGGTTAGCAATTAATAATGAATTTGTAAATATAATAGGGAAGGAGTAGTTTTTAATAATCTTTTATTTTTCTTCCACTATGAAATTTTCGATGAATATCTCTTAATTTCTTATTAGTCACATGAGTATATATTTGAGTACTACCAATATCACGATGTCCTAAAAATTCTTGAATAATCCTTAAATCAACTCCTTGACTTAAAAGATCTGTTGCCATACTATGTCGCAAAGTGTGGGGGGTAGTAAAAATTGGAACTCCAGATAGAATAACATATTTTTTAATAATTCTTTCTACTGAACGAGCAGTTAAGCGGCGTTCCTTCAAATTTTTTTGGGGCTTGTAATTTATAAAAAGAGCTCTTTCTTTATCGTCTCGTTGTTCTAAATACTTTTTAAGCCAAAAAAGAGCTCTTTCAGAGAAATAAACGGTTCTTGGATATCCTCCTTTACCGATAATACTTATCTCATAATCTTTTTTATCTTTAATATTTGCAAATTGTTCTCGATTTAAAGCAATTAACTCTGATATTCTTAAACCAGTAGAAAAAAGAGTTTCAAGAATTGCTTTATCTCTTAATCCAATAATATTATCGGTTTTTGGTGCTGAAAGAAGTCTTTTAACCTGTTCTAAAGTTAAAAATTTTATTGTTTTTTTATTTCTTGCATCTTTTGGTAATTTTACTTTAGTAGGAGGTAAAGATAAAATATCTTTTTCTGAAAAATAAGCCAATAAAGCGCGTAAAGCAACTAAATAATAATTTTGAGTAGCTTTTTTTAAAGTTTTTTTGGTCTTAGGATCAATAGATCTAGATAAAAACAAACGATACTGCCAGATATCATCAGGAGAAAGTTCGTGAGGTTTAATATCTTTTTTATTATTTTTTTCTAACCATAACTGAAATTTTTTTAAATATCTTTGATAATTTCGTTGAGTGTTATTAGATAAACCTTTTTCAACCTCACAATAGTCCAAAAAATCGGGAATATATTCAATAAGGGGTTTATTTGATTTTTTCATTTTTTAATATTTTTAGATTAATCTTTTTAATATTATAAATTAATTTTTTTTATTTTCAAAGAACATTAAACTAATTCTCAGGTCCATTTTTTAATGTCATTATATTATGCGACAAAAAACGGCGGAGGTCGGACCTCCGCCGTTTTTTAATTCAATTTATATTTTACATCTATTTGTTTAACTAATTATAAATTGTGGTAGAATGGACTAAGAAGAAAGAGTAAAAAAGAAAGAAATAAATTATAAAAAAATATGACGAGCAACAGAGAAAATATTATCTTCTTCAAATCATTTGATATCATCTTCTTTGAATGGTTTATATGATATTGATAGGTATTATTTTTTGTTAATTTGTTAATATATTATATGTCGATTTATCTGCATTGTCCGACATTAAATAATTGTATTATAAAACTAAAAAAGTGTTTATAGATATTTACCGCCTCTTGATCAAATAACAACTAATATTTAATTTAATTTTTTATTTCTTATACTCTTAAACTTGTAACTACTTGTTATTTTACTACCTCACTCTTAAGTTTATTTATTTTATTTTCTTTTTGTTTATATAAATTATATATAATTTTAATGTCGTATAATATAATTTACTAGAAAAATTAAAAGCAAAATATTACTCATTTTCAAAACTACCAGTCACCCAGTCAAACTCGTTTTGCCAATTCCGATTAGGACAACTCCAACCTGGACTATTGGGATGAGGACGTCCACTTGTCTCCATATCTCTTATCCCTAACACATAAAATGCTCCTTTTGATTGAGGACAACCACAGCAACCCGCTCCATATCTATAATAAGCGTATCCATAGCATCCTGTTCCTGATCCTCCTTTAGGATCTACAGGAGTTTTTGAAAATAAACCTTCTGCTTCTAAAGCTCCAATAAAAGAATTGCTTCCGCAAGGACCTTGATCCCATCCGTCACAACAACTATCACTAGAAATTGAAGGATAATGGCCATATTTATCTTTATACATTTCTAAAGCAAGTTGTATTTGTCGCATATCTGAAAGTCTTCTTGCATCTCTGGCTTTTGCTGTTGCTTTTTTAACACTTACCATTACTATACTTGATAATAATCCTATTATTGCTATTACTACTAACAACTCTATTAAAGTAAAGGCTTTTTTTTGTTGTTGTTAATGATTTTATTGGAAACAGTATTTTTATCTTTTCTTTTTGAGAGTTTGCTTTCTTTTTTAACTCTCTTAATTTTTGTCGCATAATTTATTTGATTTTAACTTTTACCTTAGGAAATTTTTCTCCTTTTTTTAATAAACCATTTTTTGCTCCTATTTCTTGTAAACAAGAATTGGCATTCGCAATCCCAAATTGAATTGAGTATTTTATATCACCATCTGAATAAATATAACCAGAAACAAATCCTGAAGCAAAAGAATCACCGGCTCCGGTTTTATCTTTAACTTTTATTTTTTTTGGTTTTGCCTGATAAATACTTTTCCCATCATAAACTATTACTCCTTCTTTTCCCTTGGTCATCACTATAATTCCAGGACACAATTTCTCTAATTTTAGGAATATCTCTTTTTCATTTTGATAAGGAATTTTTGTTAAAAAAGAAGCTTCTTCCTGATTTAAAAACAAAATATCAATTTTTTTTAATACAAAATCTAAAACTTTCTTTTTTAAAGATAATTGAGAATTTCCTGGGTTGAGAGCAACTTTTATTTTTTCCTTTTTAGCAAAAGAAATAATTTTTTCAGTTAAAAAAGCGGTTTTTCCTGATAAAGGGGCTATATAAAACCATTTTGGTTTTTCATTTCTTATTTTATCCCAAGAAATATCTTTTTCTTCCAATAATTCTGAAGCGCCGCGATAAACTAAAATTGTTCTTTCTTGCTCTTTTCCGCTTTCTAAAATTATTGAATGATTAGTTGGCCGCCCTTTTTTTGTTAAAACAAATTTAGTATTTATCCCTTTTTCTTTTAATTCTTCAAGTATTTTTTTACCAGCCAAATCATTACCTACCACTCCATAAAAAGCAGTTTTAAATTTTTGGTTGCTAAAAGTTGCTGCTGTGTTTGTTCCTCCCCCACCAGAATTAAACTTAATATCTTGAACATCAATTTTTGAGCCCAAATTAAAAGCAATACCTTCACCTGTAACGAATTTTTTATCTTTAATTATTTTAACTTTTTTAAGATGAAGAAAAATATCTAAACTTGCTGAACCAAAGGTAATTATATCTAACATAAACTTAAAATTCTTTAAACATTATTTTTGTCGCATAATATACTCATTATTGTCGCATAATATAAACATACTATTATCGCATAATATTAAAGTCAAATAAGAAAACCTATTCCTTTTTTATTTATTCCAGCAGCGTTTCCTTCATCAGTATCAATATGCATAGCCAATCTAAAATTTTCATTAATTCTCACTTTGACATTTTTAAATATTATTTCTCTCTTTCCAGAAAAACCAACCGAAATAAAATCCCCTTCTTTTAAATTTAACCTCTCTGCTTCTTCTGGTGAACAATGAATATGCCTTAAAGGAACAATTACTCCTTTTTTAATTCTTACTTTTCCTTTTGGACCGATTAAAACAATACCGGGAGTATTTTTTAAGTCTCCTGAATGCTTTAAAACAGGTTTTATACCTAAAAAAATTGCATCTGTAATGCTAATTTCAACTTGGGTTTTTTCTCTTACTGGTCCTACAACTCTAACATTTGATAATTTCTTTGAACCATTCTGAATATCCAATTTCTCCTTTGCCGCAAAATCGCTTGGTTGACTAAGATTTCTTAATTTTCTTAATTTATATCCTTTTCCAAAAAGTTTTTCTAAATCTCCTTGAGACAAATGAATATGTCTTGCTGAAACTTCAATTGGAATTTTAATATTTTTCATTTTTTTACCTTTTTAATGTATTATTGATTAGTATATTGACAATAAGTACACTCATTATAATTCCCAATAATTTTTCCTATACCACATGACTGATTATGTCCTTTCATAAACCAACGAACATCAAATTTTGTACATATACCTCCTGAGCGAGTTACACATCTGTATATATAACCTTCATAACAATAATTAGGATTATTTGCATATCCACATATTAAATTTTCATCAGCAGGCAATCTAATCCAATCATCTAAAATATTATTTAAAGTACTAGATTCACTATAACTAGTTCCATTTCTCCAACATCTATTATCACTATAATCCCCTAAACAATGCCACCCAGTATCACCTGGATCAGGATATTCTCCATTTTGATCATATGCTAATTCAAAAACAGTAGCATATTCTTTTATATCACTTAACCTTTTCGCATTCTTTGCCTTATCTCTCGCTCCTTTGAGAGAAACCATTACTATACTTGATAATAATCCTATTATTGCTATTACTACTAACAACTCTATTAAAGTAAAAGCTTTATGTTTTTCAGTAAACATTTTTATTCATTATTATTTTATTATTACTCAATTATTATTCACTTTTATTTCTTTTTTGTTAATTTTAAAATTGTCTTAATCACTGTATCAGCATTTAAAGACATTGACTCTATACCTTCGTTCATTATAAACTCAGCAAATTCAGGATAATCAGAAGGGGCTTGACCGCAAATACCAACATATTTACCTCTTTTCCGACAAACTTGAATTACTTTTTTTATCTGCTCTTTAATTGCTTCATTATTTTCATTGCCAATATAAGCAATTTTAGCATTATCTCTATCCAAACCAAGAGTTAATTGAGTAAGATCATTAGAACCAATACTCATTCCGTCAAAAATATCTAAAAACTTATCAATTAAAATTACATTAGAAGGTATCTCACACATTACATATATTTTCAAACCATCTTTTCCTCTTTTTAAACCAAATTTTTCTATTAAGTTTACTACTTTTTTAGCTTCTTCTATTGTCCTGCAAAAAGGAACCATAACAACGACATTTTTCAAACCAAAAACATCTCTTACTTTTCTAATTGCTCGACACTCCATCTCAAAAGCAGGCTGAAAAACTGAATCAAGATAACGAGAAGCGCCTCGAAAACCAAGCATCGGGTTATCTTCTAAAGGTTCAAATAATTCACCTCCAATTAACTGTCTATATTCGTTGGTCTTAAAATCAGAAAATCTAACTATTACTTTTTTAGGATAAAAAGCGGCGCCTATTTGAGCAATTCCTTCTGCTAATTCTTTAATAAAATATTCTTTTTTATCCTTATAACCTTTAGTTATTTCTTCAATCTTTTTCTTTAAATTTTTATCCTTAATTTTTTCAAAATGATATAGAGCCAAAGGATGAATTTTTATTTTTTCAGCAATTATAAATTCTTCTCTTGCCAAACCAACTCCATCATTAGGCAAAAACGATGTTTTAAAAGCAATCTCTGGCGCCCCTATATTAACCATAATTTTAGTTTTTAAATTAGGCGCCTCCTCTAAATTATATCTTTTCACTTCATATGGAACATCTCCTTTCCAAACCCTACCATTTAAACCCTGACTGCAATCTACCGTGACCATTTGACCATTTTTCAAAATTTTTGTCGCTTTTTGAGTTCCTACTATACAAGGAATGCCTAACTCTCTAGAAATTATTGCTGCGTGACAAGTCTTTCCACCTTCATCAGTAATAATTGCTGAAGCCATCCCCATAATACTTGTCCAATCAGGATCAGTCATACGCGTTACTAAAACTTCTCCTTTTTTAAATTCGCCTATTTTAGACACATCTTTAATAATATGAACTTTTCCTTTGCCTATTTTTTCACCAACAGCAATACCGCTTAAAATCGGTTTTTCTTTGGATTTTACTTTGTACTCTTCATAAACCCTAGATTCTTTATAATTCTTAGAATGTTTTGGGGCGTGAACTGTTTCTGGTCTTGATTGAACAATAAATAACTCTCCTGTTTCTCCATCTTTTGCCCATTCCATATCTTGAGGAGTCCATTTGCCGAACTTTTGAGAATAATGATTTTCTATAACAACAGCCCATTTTGCTAAAGTTAAAATTTCCTCATCGCTTAAAGCAAACTCTAACTGTTGTTTAAGAGGAATTCTAACTTCCTTAATACCTCCTTTTGAAGCATAAACATACTTTACATCTTTTTGTCCAAGCTTCTTTTTTATAATTGGTTTATAATTTTCTTTTCCTAAAGTTTCTTTGAAAACATAAAATTCATCTGGAGTAATTCTTCCTTTAACAATCATCTCCCCTAATCCCCAAATAGCATTTATTAAAACTACGCCCGGGAATCCTGTTTCTGTATCTAAACTAAACATTATACCTGAAGAAGCCAAATCAGAACGAACCATCTTTATTACTCCTACTGAAAGACCAAATTTTAATTGATCTATACCTTTGTCTGCTCGATATGCAATTGCCCTATCACCAAAAACAGAGATAATACAACTTTTAACTGCTTTGAATAATTCTTCTTTACCTCTAATATTAAGATATGTTTCAAACTGACCAGCAAAAGAAGCATTAGGCATATCTTCACAAACACCAGAAGTTCGAACAGCTACAGAAACATTTTTTCCATATTTTTTTTCTAATTCTTCATAAGCAGCAGCAATTTCTTCTTTCAACTCTTTTGGAATTTCTTCTTTTTCAATTATTCTTCTGGCTTTTTTTCCTGTTTCTTGTAAACTTTTTATGCTTTTAGGATTAAATTTAGAGAAAACTTCAACCAACTTCTTATCAATCTCTCTTGATTTTAAAAACTTCCAATAAATATTTGTTGTTAAAGCAAAACCATCAGGAATATTTACCCCTTTTGAGGATAATTCCCTTGTCATTTCTCCTAAAGAAGCGTTTTTGCCTCCAACTAAAGGAACATCTTCAAATTGAATTTCTTTAAGCCATAAAATATCAGCGTCTTTTTTGTTCATATCTTTTAGCAAGATTTATAAATAAATCTTGCTTGTTATCTTTTATCTTCTATTTTTTTATTTTAAAATTCTATTTTTAGAAAGTAAATAATATCCATCAAACTTAAAGAACAAAAAATTATTTTTTGCAAACAGGACAAATTGCTGAAACAATAAAATTCTTCTCTCCTTTAGAAAGATCTCTTATTAAATATAATACCATATCTGAACCGCAAACCGGACATTTAAAGTTATAATCATAACCTAAATCAACTATCAAATCTTTTGCGTCATAAGATGTTTTATTTATAGAAATTAAATATGATCTTTGTTCTCCTAATAATATCTTAACTCGCCTAACCAACTCTGCTGGTGTAATATTTGTAGCAGCAACATAATCTTTTGCTTCTAATTCTATTGCTTGATTTTTATATTCTTCTTTGTAAATTTGGCTAAAAATAACAATCTTTGGTAAATTATTCTTGCCTATTTCTGATGACCTTAAAGAATTTAAAATGTCCAAACCTCCCAACTCCGCATCCAATAAAAGGAGATCTATCTTCTCTTTTTCCATTTTATCTAAAACATCTTTTTCTAAATCCAATCCTTCTAACTCTTTAACCAAAAAACCTGCTTTAGTAAGCACTTCTAAATAGGTATTTTTAATAAATTCATTTTTGATTGCAATAAGAATTTTTTTTGATTTCATAAAATTTAAAAATATATTATGTTACATTATAAATTATAAATTATAAATTTTTTCAGCAATGGCTAATTCTTCATTTGGCTTTATTTGAATAATTTTCGTCTTCTTTAAAATATTCTTTTTTAAAGGATTACAAATTCTATTTCTAATTTTTGCCGAACCAAAACCAATTGCGCCTGTAAAAACTAATAAATCACATTTTCCTAAAACAGCAAAATAAGCGCCAATATATTTTTGAATTCTATAAATAAATATTTCCAATCCTAATTTTGCTTTTTCATTTTTTTTCTTAATTTTCTCTAAAACCTGCAGCATATTGTCTTCTCCAGAAAAAGATTTTAGTCCAGATTCTCTGTTTAAAATTTGGTTAGTTTTTTCTAAAGAATATACATCAACTAACTTTAAAACAATCCCTGGATCAATATCGCCTGAACGAGTCATCATCATCAATCCTTCCATTGGAGTAAAACCCATTGAAGTATCAATCGCTTTTCCGTTTTTAATAGCCGTAATACTAGCCCCTCCTCCTAAATGACAGCTAATGATTTTTAATTTTTGAAATGGTTTTTTTATTTTTTGAGCCGCTTTTTTTGCTGCATACTCATGAGATATACCATGAAAACCAAACCGCCTAATTTGATATTTTTTTATTATTTCCTTTGGCAAAGGATACAAAAAAGCCTTTTCTGGTAAATCTTTATAAAATCCAGTATCAAAGACAGCGAATTGCCTAATTTCTGGAAAAATTTTTTGGGCCGTCTTTATACCTAAAAGATTAAAAGGATTATGAAGAGGAGCTAAATAATTGTATTTTTTTACTTCTTTTAATTTTTTTTCATTAATTTCTAAAGGTAAACGATATTTTTCTCCTCCATGAACTACCCGATGACCTATTTTTTGAATCTTAAAATTTAACTTTTTAATATCTTTTAATT
>CAZPFE010000021.1:0-9611 GCA_964585805.1 uncultured Candidatus Saccharibacteria bacterium
AGGATTTATCCTCTCTTTACTTTCCTCCCCCTCCTCTGGAGGGGGAGGATTAAGGTGGGGGAGGTTTCTCCTTTTTCTCCCCTGTTCCTTTCCTTCTCTTCCCTCTCTACAAAGCGAAGAAGAAAAATCAAAAAGAAAGAAAAATCAAAAAAAGAGAAGTAATAATACAAACAAAAATAAAAACTTAAAAATTACTCGCTTATTACTCTCAAGACCTCCTCAATAGTAGTTATTCCCTGAACAGCCTTTACAAAACCATCTTCTACCATTGTTTGCATCCCTTCTTTTTGAGCTTGTTCTAAAATAGCATCAGAACTCGCTCTTTTCACAATCAATTCTTTAATTGTTTCGCTTACTAAAAGAACTTCAAAAATACCAATCCTCCCTTTATAACCATCAGGTGCTTCTTTAGAAGGAACTGGTTTAAAAAAAACAATATCCTCTATTTTTGCTCTTGGCTTAACTATTCTCTCTTTCTTTAAATACTTCAAAATTTTCTCTAAATCACAATAATTTGAAAGATTTTTAATTTCAGATTTTTTTAGAGTATATTTTTTTCTTAAAGGTCCCAAACGTCTAACTAATCTTTGAGCAATAATAATTCTTAAAGTAGAAGCAATTAGAAAAGGTTCTACTTTCATATCTGTTAAACGAGGAATGGCGCCGGCGGCATTAGTGGTATGAAGAGTGGAAAGAACTAAATGACCTGTCAAAGCCGCGTTAACAGCCAAGTTGGCTGTTTCATTATCTCTAATTTCTCCGACCATAATAATATCTGGATCTTGTCTTAATAATGAACGCAAACCATTAGCAAAAGTAAGTCCAATTTTAGGATTAACCTGAGTTTGATTAATTCTCGGCATTCTATATTCAATCGGATCTTCAACCGTTGAAATGTTAACTTCTGGAGTATTTAAAATACCCATCATTGAATAAAGAGTAGTGGTTTTTCCTGAACCAGTAGGCCCAGTAACTAAAATCAAACCAACCGGTTTTTTTAGATTATACTGAACTTTTTCTAATGCCTCTCCTCTTAACCCAATTTCTTCTAAAGTTAAAGATTTTGTTCCTTCTTCAAGTAGTCTCATCACAATCTTTTCTCCATCAAAAACAGGCAAAATTGAAACTCTAATAGAATATTTATAATCATCTGTTTCAATTTTAAATCTTCCATCTTGAGGAAGGCGATGTTCATCTAATTTTAAATTGGCTAAAACCTTAATTCGTGCAACAATACCTGGTTCAACTATTTTAGGTAGAATCATTGCATCTCTTAAAATACCATCTATTCTATAACGAACAATAACCTCTTTTTCTTGAGGTTCAATGTGAATGTCAGAAGCCCTTTGAAGAATAGCGTGTCTAATTAAAGTATCTACAATTCTAATAACTGGTAATTGCTCTGCTGTCTTCTTTAGCTCTTCTTTATCAGGTGTCTCTTTCTTCTCCTTAACCATCTTAATATTACCTGCTTCTTTTTTAATTATATCTCCAAATTCTGCTTTAAGAGTTTTTTGATATTGTTTAAGAACATTTTTAATGCTGGAAGGAGTAGTTAAGCGAGGAAGAATTCTTAAATTAGATTTTTTCTTAATAAATTCAATCATTCCCAAATCCTCTGGATCTACCATTGCTACTTCCAAATCTCTCCCCTTTTTTCTAAAAGCAACTATATTATGTCTTCGAGCAATTGGCTCTGGTATTATTTTTAATACATCAGGAGGAACAATTTCTTTTTCAAGATTTACAAAAGGAATACCTAAAATATAAGCTTCTAACTTCAACAATTCTTCTTCTTTTAATAAACCTTCTGAAACCAAAACATCACCTACCCATTGATTTGTCTTTTGGGCTTTTTTTAATGCCTTATCAAAATCTTTTTCTTTAACTAAATTAGCGTCTAAAATAAAGTCTTTCAATCTTTGAGAATCTACCCGCATAAAAAAACAAATTAATATGAATTAAGCGCTTTTTCTATTTTATCTATCACTTCTTCCATTGAGTATTCAGCTTTAACCAAATAAGCCACGGCTCCTAATTCAATTGCTTTATTAATATCTTCCATACTCTCTAAATTAGTCAAAACAATTACTGGAATATTTTTTGTTTCTTCATTGTTTTTTAAAATTTCCAAAACTTCCAATCCATTCATTTTTGGTAAAATAATATCTAAAAGAATTATATCTGGCTTCTCTGATTGAGCTAATCTTAAGCCAATTTCTCCATTTAAAGCATTAATTACTTCATACCCATTTTCTCGCAATATATCCCCTAATGTTTTTTGTAAAGAAGGCTCATCTTCAATAAAAAGTATTTTTTTCATAACTAATTACGATTTAAAGCGTACGAAATTACGCTTTAATCGCTTTTATTGTTTTATTGGTAAAGTAAAATAAAATGTTGTCCCTTTGTTTTCTTCTGATTCAAACCAAATTTTACCTCCTAATTTCTCAATAATTGTCTTACATAAATATAAACCTAACCCATTTCCCCGAGTAACTTTTCTTAAAGCATTTTTTGCCCGAAAAAACTTTTGAAAAATATATCTTTTTTCAGACGCTGGAATTCCAATTCCACTATCTTTTATTTTAAATAATAATTTTTTATTCTTTACTTGAAGAGAAATTTCCACTTTTCCTCCACCATTAGTATAATGAAGAGCATTATCTATTAAATTCTCTATTACCAATTTTAAAAGAGAAGGATCAGTAAAAATTTCTATTTCAGCATCTTTAGAGCAAGAAAAAAATACTTTAATATCTGCTGCATCAGCAAAAACCTTAAAACGAGATATTAATTTCTCTATAATTTTTTTAGGAGAAATCATTCTACTGGAAATTGGAAACTTGCCCTGCTCTATTTTAGAAACAATAAGCAAATCATCTACTAATTCTATCATTCTGGCGATGTTTTCTTTTATGTTCTCAAAATATTCTTCTTTTTTTTGTCTTGATATTTTAGCATTTTTAGAAGAAAGAAATTCAAATCCCCACTTTATACTAGTTAAAGGAGATCTCATCTGATGAGATACAATATCAATAAAATCTGATTTCATTTTAGAAATTTCAGCCAACCGTTCAAATCCAGTAGTAATAACATAAGCAACAACAAACAAAATACCAGTTACTGAAAGCACTATGAAAAGAACAATCTCTGGGTCAATAAAATAATGCATTCCAATAAGATAAAGTGATAAAGCTGTAGCAATAATAATAAATCCCATTATTACAAAAAGAAACTGGGGACACTGCCAAATAGGAAGTCCATATTGCCGACAATGAGCGATAATATTAAAAGAGTTAATATTGCGAGTGTTTGGATTATCTCCGAATGACATATTTTAAAAAATAAATTTTTATTATTTAATTATAAAACATAAACAAAAAAGAGCAAACATTTTTTATAAAAATCCAAAAAAACAATTTTTTAAAAGAGAAAGGGAATAAATATATAATATAAAACATTTAAATTCTCTATGTTTTAAATAAAATGTATTACTTACTTAACCATTAAAATCCAACAATCTTTAGTTATTGTTAGTTATGACCAACTCTAAAAATTTAAGAAAAAAGGGTTGACAAAATTAATTAGAATTGTATAATGCGCATAACCCTTCGTGAGAAGGGTTTTTAAATTGAAAAAGTGAAAATATAAATATGAAGAGAATTAACTTATCAACAGGATTATTACAGATCATTCTTGTCGTTGGTCTAATTTTCTTTTTTGGTTTAATTCTTAACACTGGAGTTATAGGGAAAACAAAAACAAAAAGCATTGAAAATAATAATCTCCCTTCTCTGCCAACTGTAGAAGATAATAGCATTATTGCTGTTTCTAATCACTTCATTCCTTATAAAGTGATTAAAATAAAAGCAATTATTACTGCTTATTCTTCTTCTCCATGGGAAACTGATGATGATCCTTATATCACTGCCAGTGGAAAACTTGTCAGAGATGGGATTATCGCAAATAACAAATTTCCCTTTGGAACGAAAGTAAAGATCCCCAGCCTTTACGGTGATAAAATCTTTGTGGTTGAAGACAGAATGAGTTGGGAGAAGAGTCCTTATCACTTCGACATTTGGATGGATTCTTATCAAAAGGCAAAAAACTTTGGCGCTAAAAGAACAATAGTTGAAGTTTTAGAAGATTAATAACAATTTTTTAATAAAATTCATTCAATAAAAAACGCTTCTTTCAAAATGAAAGAAGCGTTTTTTATTGTGCCGCGGGTGGGATTCGAACCCACACGGGGCAAAACCCCAAGTGATTTTAAGTCACTCGCGTATTCCATTCCGCCACCGCGGCTTAAATCATTTTGAGGCCAGGACGGGATTTGCACCCGTGCATAATGGTTTTGCAGACCATTGCCTTACTACTTGGCTACCTGGCCGTTTTAAAAGAATAAATCTTTATTTTTTCTTTTTATCTTATTTTTCCTCTTTTTTCAACTCTTTTTCTTTAATTTTTGCTAAAATCCCCTCTACTTTAGCCGCTCTTATCGTTTCTTTTTCTTCTTTTAAAATAATTTTTGGTACTGGTCTTATCTTTAATTTCTTGTTTAAATCCTGCTGAAAAAAATAAATTATTTTACTTAAATATTGAAAAACCTCTCTTCTTTTTTCATCAGGAATTATTGAAATATAAACTTTGGCGCTACCTAATTTTTCTGAAGTACTTACCCGTGTGACAGTAATTATAACATCATTGGACAAATCACATCTTTTTAAAATAGATTCACTTAAAATCCTTTTAATAAGAGAATTAATAACAGCACGTCGTCTTTCTGAAGGCATATTATTCTCGTTTCTTAACATAAATTTTTAAAATATCCCCTTCTTCAACCTTCTCATTTCCTTCATAAAGAATACCGCATTCTGACCCTTTCTCTACTTCTTCAACTTTTTTCTTGTTTTTCTGAAGCTCAATAATCCTTCCTTCTCCAACTTTTTCTTCTTCCCGAACAACTTTCACAAAAGCAGATTTCTTTACTACTCCTTTAATAACTTTACCTCCAACAATCTGCCGTTTTTTTTCTGTTCTGAAAACAGACAAAATTTTCACTTCTCCTAATTCAATCTCTATTTCTTTTGGCTTCACTTTCTTTTCTAAAAGATTACGGATAGCTTGAGCTAAATCATAAATAACTTCAAAAACAATAATTGTTATTTTTTCTCTTTCAGCAAGTTTTTTAGCAAGATTATTAACTTTTATTCTGAACCCTATAATTTTTGCCTTTCCGCTAATCGCTAATTTAACATCTGACTCGTTTATTTCGCCAATATCAGCCTTCAGAACATTCACTCCCACTATCTCTTTTTCCTCTTTATTTTTATTAAAAGAAACTATAATCTCTTCAAGAATATTTTTAATTGCTTCTAATGATCCAATTACATCTGCTTTAATAATTAGATTTACAATTTCTTGATTATCTTTTAAATTTTCCTTTGAAAAATCTAAGAAACTAAACAAGCTTTTTAAGTCCCTCTTTTCTTCCTCTATTTTTAAAATTGATCTCGCTGCTTCAATATCTTCAAAGGTTTGAAAATTTTCTCCAACACCTGGTGGGACTTCAAACCCTACTACCACAACCGGCATTGAAGGTAAGGCCTGATCTAAACTATTGCCTTGGAAATCTTCCATTATCCTAACTTTACCAAAAGAAGAAGGAGTCCCTATCACATCTCCCTTTTTTAAAATACCATCTCTTAAAATAAGAGTTACTGTTGGTCCACGATTAGAGTCAAGATAGGATTCAATTACAACTCCTTCTCCCTTTTTAGAAACATCTGCTTTTAAGTTTTCTATTTCTGCTAATAAAGAAATAATTTCTAAAAGATCGGTTATTCCTTGTTTTGTTTTTGCTGAAACATTTACAGAAGGAATTTTCCCTCCTATTGACTCAACTAAAACATCTTCTTTTGCTAATTCTAATTTAACTTTTTCAGGATCTGCTTCTGGTTTATCTATTTTATTTATAGCCACAATCATCGGAATGCCAGCCTCTTTAATGTGCTTAATTGCTTCTTTTGTTTGAGGTTTCACTCCTTCTTCGGCTGCTACTACTAAAATTGCTATATCTGCTACCCTTGCTCCTCGAGATCGAATATTAGAAAACGCTTCATGACCAGGAGTATCAATAAAAGTAATCCTCTTTCCTTGATGCTCAATTTCATAAGCGCCAACATGCTGAGTAATTCCTCCCGATTCTCGGGTTGTTATTTTTAAATCTTTAATTGCTTCCAAAAGAGAACTTTTGCCATGATCAACATGACCTAAAACAACCACAACTGGTGGACGCGTTATTATATTTTTATCCTCCTTATATCCTATCATTTAAATTTACTTTAAAATTCTAATTTTTTTCTCTTCTTTTACTTTTTCTTCTCCTGAGCTTTTTTTATCACCTCTTTTTCTTCTTCAGACAATTGATATTCAGATTCTCCTTTCTCAATCGGCTTAGCATAAACTCGAGTTCCATCCCTACCATACAAACTAGTTATCAACACACCACAATCATTCTCATCTAAAAAAGCAATTGAAAAACTTTGATTCCCGCCTATCTCAGAAAAAGGATTATATCTTATAATTCCTACTTTTTGAACAGAAAAACTGCCTTTTCTTTCAAGGGTTTCTATTTTCTGGCTGATTTTATCAATTTTTTCTTCTATCTCCTTTATTTTCTTCAATATATCTTCTCTCCCTTCTATCTTTTTCTCTTTTTTGAAAAAATTAAATATCATAAATTTAATTATCTAAAGATTATATACAAAATGAATTTGAACAACTGAGAGATGTTCAAATTCAATGAAATCTTTCTTTAAAAACTTTAAAAAAAATTGATGGAGTTGTCAAAATTGATAATCTATAATTGCTAACTAATTTAGTAACGGTTTGATTTTCTAATCCCCATCCCTCTCCTTTTTCCTCCCCCTTCCCAGAGGGAAGGGGGAGGATTGAAAAATAAAAGGAGGGGATTAAGAAGGGGGGAGGTACTTTCTTTTTTTTCCTCCTCATCTCTCCCTCTCTTTCCTTTCTCCCCCTCTTTGAGGGGGGAGATTAAGAGGGAGAGTTCCTCCCCCTCCTTTCCTTTCTTTTTCCTTTCTTTTTCCTTTCTTTTTCCTTTCTTTTTCCTTTCTTTTTCCTTTCTCCTCCTCTGGTTCTTCTTCTTTCTCCTCCCCCTCCAGAGGAGGGGGAGGATTAAGGTGGGGGAGGTTTTATTCCCCATCCCCCTCCTTTTTCCTCCCCCTTCCCAGAGGGAAGGGGGAGGATTAGATGAAATGTTTTTCCTTCCTAGAGAGAAGGGGGAGAATTGAAAAACAAAAAAAGGAATAAATTGAAAAATAAAAAAGGAAATAAGAAGAGAAAGGAAAATTTCTTCTTTAAATTCCTTCCCCTTAAAAATTAACTGTTCATTTTTATTTTGTATTCAACCTCTAATTTAATAATGTAAATATAACAAATTTTAAAAGATAAATAAATAATAAAACTCGTAAAATATTTACTTTTAATTAAATAAACTCTATACTTTGTATTATTCTCCAATAACTTGGACCTGAACATTTCTTGGCCTGGAGTGATCAAGCTCAACCAACATTATTCTTTGCCATCTTCCCAATTGAAGTTTGCCATCTATCAAATTTAATGTAGCAGAAACTAATAAATGTATCGCCTTACAATGAGAATGTCCGTTTTTACACTCATCATCACAAAGATTAACCGTTCTAATTGAAAAATCATCGTGCTGATAATCTATCTTTCTTGAAGCAGTATTTTCCAAATTCCTTTTAATATCATTTAAAAGCAATGGTTCATTTTCGTTTACTATAAGAGCAGCAGAGGTATGAAGAATTTGAACATTAACCAATCCATTCTTAATTCCACTCTCTTCAACAAAGTTTCTAACTTCATCTGTAATATCAATAAAATCAAAAATATCTTTTGTTTGATAAGAAAAAATAGTATTTGCTGTTTTCATAGTTTTTATTTTTCCCTCTCAATAGTGAAATCAGCTAAAAAATTTAAAAACTGACTCCACTTATTTTGAGGCAAAAATCTTAAATTGTTTTTTGCTTTTTGGATAAACTCCTGAGCTAATTTAACTGCTTTCTCTTTTGCTTTAGTTTGACTTATTAAAGAAATTGCCCTCTTAATATCTTTTTGACTTATCTTATTTTTTCTTAATATCCCCAATAAATTATCTTTATTTTTTGAAGACATTTCCTGAAGAGCATAAAAAATAACAATATTGCCCAATTTTCTTTCCTCTATATCTTTCCCTATCTTTTTGCCAAAACTTTTTTCTTTGCCAAAAATATCAAGAATATCATCTTGAATTTGGAAAGCCATTCCTAAATTAAAACCATATCCTTTTAATAATTCTATCTCTTTCTTTTTCCCTCCACCTAAAACAGCACCAACCTCACACGAAGACTGAAATAAAGAAGCGGTTTTTTTGCTAACCATCCTAAAATAATCTTCTTCATTTATCTTTTTGTAGCGATTCCTAACTATATATTCCTCATCTTCTCTTCCCCATTGTTCAAATAAAATATCATATATCTCCCCGTCCATTATTGTTTTTAAAGTTCGGGCAAAAATTTTTGAAACAACAGTTGGTTTTTTTGAGTAATTTGCTCCTTCAAAAGCAGAAGTAAGATAATCCAAGACAATACATTCAGCAATTGATTTGCCAAATCTTTTCCAAAGGGTCGGTTTATTTCTTCTTGTTTCACTGTGATCAATTATATCATCAATAATTAAAGTGCAATTATGAAGTATCTCTAAACCAGCCGCAGGATAAAGAATATCTTTTTCTTTTCCCCCTAATAAGCGGGCAGAAACAATTGCTAAAAAAGGACGCAATCTCTTTCCACCACTAGCATTTTGATAATTAACAATTTCTTGAAATTTTTTATCAATAAAAGATTCTAAAAGCTCTTTGCTAACAGAATTTACTTTAGTAGCTGTTTTTTCTAAAAATGAAAATAATTCTTTTTTTATTTTTTCTTTCTTTTTTTTGATTTTCAAATATCTTTTTAATCCAATCCTAAACCAAGGGGTATATTTATTAGGATTTTTTTTCATATCCTCTATCAAATCTTCTATCTTTACTAATTTCCAGTCAGCCACTTCTTCAGGATTTGGTTTAATTTTTTCTCCTTTATATTCGCCGATTAAAACCGCGTCAATTTCGTTTTCTGATCCTATATTTTTATAACGAGCTTTATACTGAAATTTATCAATCATTTTAAGAGGCACGCTAAATCCCAATTCTTCTTTTAATCTTCTTTCTCCAGCTTTTTCATAAGGTTCGTCTTTTCGAGGATGACTGCAACAAGTATTTGCCCAATAAAGAGGCCATAACTTTTTAAACTTACTCCTTTGTTGAATTAAAATTCTTCCTTTGTCATCAAAAAGATAAACAGAAAAAGCGCGATGAAGAATCCCATCTCCTCGATGACATTCTTCTTTACTTGCTTGACCTATAACTTCATCTTTTTCGTTAACAAGAAGTAGTTTTTCCATAAAATAAATTATATTTGTTAATATGTAATTGCTAACCAATTTGTAACGGTTTGATGTTTTTATTCCCCATCCCCCTCATATCC
>CAZPFE010000022.1:0-8788 GCA_964585805.1 uncultured Candidatus Saccharibacteria bacterium
GTATAATTATAACAAAGCTATTAAATTTTAACAACAAATATTTATTTTAAGTCCTAAAAATATCTTTCTTGGTTATTATCTTTTTTTGAAGATTATATTTTATTAATCCTCCATAAGGTATCTCCACATTCAAAATTTCTTCATCTGAAATCTTTTCAATATATTTTATTAAAGCTCTCAAAGAATTGTGGCTAGCCACAATTAAAATATTTTTATTTTTTTCTAACATTGGCTCGATATATTTCTTAAAAAAGGGTGTTGTCCTTTTCTTATAAACATCCTCCAAACTTTCTCCTCCTGGAGGTCTATCTTTATATCCTCTCCTCCAAAGGTGAACTTTTTCCTCGCCATATTTTGTCATTATTTCCTTTTTATTTTCCCCTTGCAATTTCCCATAGCACCTCTCGTTTAAACTTTCGGAAATGTAAACCGGAATATATCTTTTTTTTGAATCTTTACTTTCCCGAAATTTTCCCCACTCTTTCATTTTTCCTTTATCAAGATGAATAAAGATAGGATACTTTAAATCATAATATTTAAAAACCAACCAAACACTCAACATATTTCTAAACAAAGGAGAACTAAAAACAACATCTATTCTCTCATTAAATATCTTTTTAGAAATTTTTTTAATTGTTTCATTGTTTTCTTTTTTTAATAAAGGCACATCCACCCAACCAGTAAATCTGTTCTCAAAATTCCACTGAGATTTAAAATGTCTTAATAAAAATAATTTAGACATATTGTTTAAGTTTATTAATTTCTAAATATAATTTGTTGTATATTTTTTTAGTTAAAAATATTTATATTTTATTTCTCTTTATTTCTCTCTCAATTTCCAGCAATCGATTATACTTGGCTACCCGCTCTCCTCTTGCCGGCGCACCTGATTTTATAAAATCAGCCTTTACACCCACTGCTAAATCAGCAATAAAATCATCGCATGTCTCACCTGAACGATGAGAAACAATAACTTTCCAACCAAACGATTTCGCTAATTTTACTGCTTCTAAAGTTTCTGATATCGTCCCTATTTGATTAGGCTTAATAATCACTCCATTACACGCTTTTCTCTTCTCTGCTTCTTTAATTCGTAAAGGATTAGTCGTTAAAAGATCGTCACCAATAATTGTAATTCTATTTTTTAACTCGCTTGTTATTTTTTTCCAATTTTCCCAATCTTCTTCTGAGAAAGGATCCTCTAAAAAAACAATTGGATATTTTTCTATTAAATTTTTATAAAAGAAAATTAATCCTTCAGGAGTAAAAATATTTCCTTCTAAATCATATTTTCCATCCTTATAAAATTGGGTAGCGGCGCAATCAATTCCAATTTTTGTTTCTGAATGAATTTTTATTGCTTGATTTACTAATGCTAATGCCTCCTCTGAATAAGATAAAGGAGGAGCAAAACCTCCTTCGTCCCCTACATTAACTGCTTGTTTGCCAAAATTTTCTTCTAAAATTGATTTTAAATAATGGTAAATTTCGCTGGCTATTTTTAAGTTTTCAGAAAAACTTTTTTTTTGAGGGATAACCATAAATTCTTGAATATCTAAACCATTGCCCGCGTGAAGGCCTCCATTCAAAATATTAAAAGAAGCAAAGGGTAGTTTTAAATTGTTCCTCGCCTCCTTTTTTTCAGTAAAAAAAAATTCAGCAATATATCTATATAAAGGAATGTTTTTTGCTCCTGCCCCTGCTCGACAAATAGCCATTGAAACTGCTAAAGTGGCATTTGCTCCTAATTTCATTTTATTCCCTGTCCCATCTAATTCAATCATCAATTTATCAATTTCTTCTTGTTTAAGAGGATTTTTACCTGCTAAAGCAGGGGCAATGATATTATTTATATTTTCAACTGCTTTAAGGACACCTTTACCAAAATAACGCTTTTCTCCGTCTCTTAATTCTAAAGCCTCATTTTTTCCTGTTGAAGCGCCTGAAGGAACTAAACCAACAAAAATACCATTATTTGTTTCTACAAATGCTTTAATAGTTGGATTCCCTCTTGAATCTAAAATTTCAATTGCTTTAATTGATTTTATTTTACTTTTCTTAATCACTCCCATATTATCTTTTTTATTTCCATTTTATTATTTTATTATTAATTAATTAAATCATCCAATTAAAATTAAAAATGATAAAAAATTATTAATTTTAAGGATTGAGAATCTTCTTGATTGATTCCCACCACCCTTTATTTTTCTTTTCTTCTTTTTCTAAACTCGTATTTTCCTTATTCTTTTGAACTACTACCACCTCTTCACCTATTTTTTTTAGATTAAGATTCTCTCGGGCTATTCTTTCAATATTCTCCTCGCTTTTTGCTTCTAATACTTCACTCTCTAATTCCTTTTTCCTCTCTTTTGCTTTTTCAATTTCTTTTTTTAAAGTTTCAATCTGAACAGATAACTTCTTTCTATATTTAATGACTTTAAAATTAGTAAAACCAAGAAATAAAACAATAAAAAGAATAACCAAAATTAAAACATTATGAAAAATAAATTCTAAGAAACCACCTCTTCTGTTTTTCTTATTTTTTGCTATCATTATAAATAAGTTTCTTAATTATATGATATTATATTTTTCATAAAATGAAAACTAAACACAAAAAAATCATTAAAACAATCTGGATAATAGCTGCCATCTTAACAATTATAGGAATGATAATTTTCACAATTGCTCCTCTTCTATAAAAATCATTCATCTTCCTAACTACGGAAAACGGCTAAAAATACTTTAGACGGAATTCTTACTTTTCCTTTTTTTGCTAACTCTTTTTTTCCTCTTTTTTGTTTTTCCAAAAGTTTCTTCTTTCTCGTCACATCCCCTCCATAAAGAGGAGCTGTAACATCTTTCCTTCTTGCTTTTATCGTTTCTCTTGCAATTATTTTTCCACCTACAGCCGCCTGAATAGGCACAGCAAACTGTTGAGGAGGTAAATTCTCCTTAATTTTTTCTACTAATTTTCTTCCTTCTTCATATATCTTTGACTTAGGGACTATTTTCGAAAAAGCGCTTTCTCTTTTGCCAGCAATCAAAATATCCATTTTAACCAAATCTGCCTCCCTAAATTCCATAACCTTATAATCCATTGAGGCATAACCCTGGCTAACATTTTTTATTTTATCATAAAGATTGTCAATAATCTCTGAAAGAGCAATTTCATAATTTAAAATCACTCTTTCCTGACTAATATAATTCGTCTCTAAATAATTACTTCTCATTGTTTTTAATAAATCTAATATTCTCCCAATATAACGAATTGGAGTGATTATCTCTAACAATGCCCAAGGTTCTTTAATGACTATATTTGAAGCAGATTCTGGCCAATCGCTTGCGCCGTAAAGATCTTTTTCTTTCCCTTTATCATCAACAATTTTATAAATAACCGAAGGACTAGAAATTATCAAATCTAAACCAAATTCCCTGCGTAAACGTTCTGAAACTATTTCTACATGAAGACTACCTAAAAAACCGCATTTAAAACCTCTTCCTAAAGCTTCTTTTGTTTCTGGTTCAAAAGTAAGAGAGGGATCATTTAATCTTAACTGCAAAAGTCCTTTTTTCAAAAAATCAAAATCATCTGGATTCACAGGATATAAACTAGCAAAAATCATTGGCTGAGGTTCTTGATATCCGGGCAATGGTTCTACTTTAACTCCTTTTTGACTAATAGTATCACCTACCCTAACCTTGCTTATTTCTTTTATGCCAGTTGCTATATAGCCAATTTCCCCAGCAAAAAGACTATCTGTTGGAAATAATTCTGGTTTGAAATAGCCAATTTCTTTTGCTTCTGTTTCTATACCAGCGGCAAGTAAAGATATTTTTTCTCCTTTTTTAATCTTTCCCTCAATTATTCTTACATAAGCAATTACTCCTTTATAAGGATTGTATTCTGAATCAAAAATCAAAGCTTTTAAAGGTTTATCTTTTTCTTGTTGAGGTTCAGGAATTTTTTTAATAATTTCTTTCAATAATAAATCAACATTAAAGCCGGTTTTTGCTGAAATTTTTATTATTTCCTCTTTTTTAACATTGAGAAGATTTGCCATTTCCTCAGCCGTCTCTTCAACTCTTGCTTGTTCTAAATCTATTTTATTGACAACCGGAATAATAGTTAATCCTTGCTTTCTGGCTAATTCTAAATTTGCCAATGTTTGCGCTTGAATACCTTGGGTAGCGTCAACTAATAAAATCGCTCCTTCAGTCGCTGCTAAAGAACGAGAAACTTCATAAGAAAAATCAACATGACCCGGAGTGTCTACTAAATTCAAAATAAATCTTTCATCTTCTTCTTGCCATTCCATTCTAACAGGCTGCATTCTAATCGTGATTCCTCTTTCTCTTTCCAAATCCATCATATCTAAATATTGAGGTTTCATTTTATCTTTAGGCACAGTTCCGGTTAACTCTAAAAACCGATCAGACAATGTGGATTTCCCATGATTAATATGACTAATAATAGAAAAATTTCTAATATTTAGTTTTTTCATTTTTCATTTTTAATTTTTCAAAAAAGCGTCTTTAATTATTTTTATTTCTGGAAGTTTTAAAAGAAAAGAAATGAGAAAATAAACTCCTAAACCAAAAACCGCAGCAATTGAAAATTGCATCAAAAGACCAAAAAAAGTAGACATATTAACAAAACCTGCTGTTGTTTGTCTTGTTAAATAAACAACAAGGAACATTGAAAAAGAAGCAGTAAAAATTTTTACAAAAGAAGAGGTTATAATTTTCAAGTTAATTTTTGTTTTTTTCTGAAAAAAAATAAAAAGTAAGAAAGCCTGAATAACAGCAGAAATCGAAAGAGCTAAAGGAAGCCCTATAATTTCAATATTATTAACTCCTTCCAACTTTAAAAAATAAAGAAAAAAATTTCTAAAATAATTATCTCCTTTTAAAAAATTGACAAAAGAAAAAGACAAAAAGATATTAACAAGCATAGAAAAGATACTAATTAAAACTGGAACTTTTGTTTCTTGCAAAGAAAAAAAAGCCCTATTTAAAAAAGGAATAATTCCTTCAGCTAAAATACCAAGAGAAAAGACGCCAAGAGCGGCAGCAGTTAAACGAGTTTCTAACCACCCAAATTGACCTGTTCCAAGAATTAATCTTACAATTTGAGCCCTTAAAAGAAAAATTAAAATTATAATCGGCATAATTAAGAAAATAATTTGATTTAGGGTAGAAGAAAAATTTCTTGAAAATTCTTCTTTTTGACCATTTGCCCAAACCTTTGATAATGTCGGAAAAGAAGAAAGAGCAAAAGAAACTCCAATTAAGCCAATTGGAAAATAATGAAGGTTATTGGAAAAATTAAAAATTGAAATACTACCCGGACTTAAAGTAGAAGCAATAGCAGTAATAACAACTAAATTTATTTGGGAAGCAATTGAACCTAAAATTCTTGGAGTTGCTAATTTATAAATCTTTTTCAAATTAGAATCTTTAAAATTAATAATAAACTTATAAGAATAACCAGAGGCTTTAGCAGCTGGAACTTGAATTAAAAGATAAATAAAAGCGCCTAAAACTACTCCATAAACCAAACCATAAAGACCAAAAATCGGAAGAAGAAAAATTATAGCAAAAATAATACTTAAATTGTATAAAATTGGAGCCAAAGAATAACTTAAAAAACGATTAAAATAATGAAGAATGCCAGAAAAAATACTTGCTAAACCAAAAAATAAAGGACTTAAAAACATTATTCTGGTTAAAGAAATTGCCAATGATTTTTCGCTCGGACTAAAACCAGGAATTATAAATTTAATTATTTGAGGAGTGAAAATAGCCAATAAACCACATAAAAAAACAAGAAAAATAAAAAGGATATTAAGAACATTATTTACAAAATTTAAAACTTCTTCTGGCCACCTTGCTTCTTTTTCATTTCTACTATTTTCTTTCTTATATTTCTCAAAATAATCAGCAAAAAGAGGCAAAAAAACTGCTGTCATTCCTCCCATTATTAAAACAGCATAAATAAAATCAGGAATACGAAAAGCAGCAAAATAAATATCTAATTCCCGGCTCGCACCAAAATAACCAGCCAATAAACGATCTCTTAATAATCCTAAAATTTTACTAATTAAACTAGAAATTGCCAAAATAAAAGCGGCAAAAGTGACTGTTTTGGTTTGAGAATAAAAAATTTTTTTAATCATTTTTTAATTTTTATATAAATCATAAATTAATAATACTATTTTTCCTTCCCTGTTTCAATAATACTTAACCTTAATATACAATACCCATACCTGCACCAAAACTTGCACCAGAATTAAACTTAACAAAAAAGTCCTAACAGACTAAATCTGTCAGGACTTCTTTTTTTCCTCCACTATTTTCCTTATTTTCCTTATTACCTGAACATTCCTGATCCTCCCATTAACTATTACCAGAATCGGAGCAATAAATTTCCTCTTTCTTATCTTTCTTCTAATTCTTTTTTCTCTATTCTGGAACCCCTGCGCCTCTCTTCTTGTTCTCACCACTTTTAAACTGAAATGCTCGTATCTCCTCTTCACTTCAGAATTAAAAATCACCACAAAATCACGATACGGCTTTCTATCCTCTAAAAAATCTATTATCTCTCCCCTATTCTTTAGGATCCTAAGCGCTTTTCTTACCCTCAATTTTTCCAACCCATCATTCTCTATTCTCAAAGAAAAAGATAATCTTTCTACCATCTCTTTTATTACCGCTCTCGTTTCCTCCTTTTCTCTTCGCAAAATCTCTTCTATATCCATCTCTATTACCTCCTCAAAATCAATTAAAATTACAAAGATCTATTTTTTGTTTTTTATTTAAATTTTTATTCAAAGAAATAAAATACCTTTTATGTTTTAAAAATTCTTTTGCTTGTCTTTGAAAAATCAATTCTGCCTCTTTTTGATTTTTATCTTTTAATTCTTCACAAAGGGTAGCAACTCTTGCAAAGTAGATACTTCTTAGAATTTTTATTATCTCCTGATCTCTTTCTAGTTTATAAAAATATAATGCCTCATAAACTATTTTTGACCATAAAGAAGCATCTATTGATTTTAAATTATCAGTAAATACTTTTTCAAGCGTTAAGCCTTTTTTTCTAAAATAAATTTTATTTTTGTTTCTTTTAAAAATACGCTTCATCTCTAATAAAGCGTTTTTTTGAATTTCCAAACAATCTACTTTTACTTTAGGTATTCTTTTCTCTTGGTTAACTAAATTACAAACTACGGGTATCTTTTTCACTTTCTTTTTATCAAGCAAATTTTCATTTTCTAATAAAAAATCAAAAAAAGTAGAAACAACATCTAAAAACATTGAATTTAATTTTGGGCTACTTGGCTTATGAATTTTACTCCCTAATTCTACTTCTGCCATCTTGAAATTTCCTTTAATCGCGTTCAAAGTCATAAAAATATCTATTCCATAATAAAAAACACCTCTCACCCATTTTTCTTTTAACCAATAATCTACTAACTCAGAAGAAAAACCAAAATCTCCTCCAATTGGTTGTCTAATATTATAACCTAAAAAACCATAAATCAGAGGATAGCATATATTATTAGTAATAGTCCCATCATTTTTATCTCGCAAATACCGAGGGATTATGTAATTATATTTATTATTTATAACCGGGCTTAAAAAACACTTTATCCAATCTGGAGTAATACTTTTTAAATCAGCATCAACTGTTAATCCTGCTTTTGCTTGAAGTTCTTTCATTTTTTTAAAAAAAATAAAAAGAACATTACCCTTTCCTTTAACACCTTTTTTTGTGGAGAGATAAATTTTAGGTGTTTTGGTTTTTAAATTAAGAAAGACATCTTTCGTTCCATCAGGAGAATTATTATCTGCGTTAATAATCACTGCCTTTTGTTTTGGAAAAAATTTCTGCAGTCCTATATCTACTTTTTTTACCACATAAGCAATACTATCTGCCTCATTTAAAGAAGGTATAGCTACGGCAATGTCTACTTTTTTAATATCTTGAGGATTTATTTCTTTCATTCTTTTCCTTTCTTATAATCTATTTATTCATCTTAATATAGAATAACAATAAAATTTATATTTTACAATAAAAAAGTAAAAAATAAACTTAACCCCTATATAAAATGTGCAAGGACACTCCTTGCATATTTTTACAAAAGATTGACAATTCAAAATAAAAAATTAAAACTAATTTTATATAACATTATAACATAAAATTATAAATAATATTATGAAATACCCTCAATCTCTCAAAAACAAACAAAATCCAAAAAAAATTTTAATTATTTGTTCTGATTCACGAGAGTCTGAAACAAAATATACTGATTGGAAATTTAAGCCAGGTAAAATTTTTGTTATTAGAAATGCCGGCAATTGCGCCTTATTTGACGACGCTTTAGCATGTATTCATTATGCTTTATTACATCTAAAAATAAAAACATTAGAGATAGGCGGACATTATAATTGCGGCATGATGAAGGCTCTTTTAGAAAAAAATCATAATGACCAATATATATCCTCAGCCGTAAAATTCATAAAGAAAAATATTTTTAATAATCAACTCCCTTCTAAAGATGAAAATCAACTCGCTAAAGAAAATATTCATCGTCAAATAGAAATTTTACTTAAAAAAGATAAGCTAGTTAAAAAACTTGTTTCTCGAAATAATCTTCAAGTTATTGGAAGTTACTTTGATTTCAATTTAAAGGCAACAAAAATTTCTCTCATCAACAAAAACGGAAAAGTTTTAATAAAATAATTTTTTAACGAGGACATACCTCCCCCACCTTAATCCTCCCCCTCC
>CAZPFE010000023.1:0-8641 GCA_964585805.1 uncultured Candidatus Saccharibacteria bacterium
TTTAATAATTTCATTTGGATTAGCTTTTGTAAAAGTTAATGGAGTTCCTTTATTAATTTTTATTAAAAATATTATATTTTTTGTTTTTCAGCCTAAAATGTATTTTTGGACACGAAAAAGAAAAAAAAGTTATTTTATATCAGAAAAAGATAGTCAGAAAAATAAAAATTCTATCCATATTACAAAATTAGGTAGTAAAAATTTTAATTCATCTATTAAAAGACAAAAGTATAATAAATTTTCTTCAAAAGGGCATCTTAATAAATTATTTATCAATTTAGAGATAAAATAATGAAACCAACAACTCAAGATTTTTTAGAAATAGAACAAATAAGAGATGGTATAATTATTCTTAAAAATAAAGGATTAAGAATGATTTTAATGGTTTCTTCTTTAAATTTTGCTCTTAAATCAGAAGAGGAGCAAAATGCTATTATATATCAATTTCAAGAGTTTCTTAATTCTCTTGATTTTCCTTGTCAAATTGTGGTTCAGTCAAGAAAAATAAATATTACAGGTTATTTAGAAAAGTTAAAAGAATTTGAAGTAAAAGAAAAAAATGAACTTATAAAAATACAAATTAAAGAATATAGCGAGTTTATAAATAAATTAGTTGAAACAGGTTCAATTATGCAAAAAAATTTTTATGTAGTAGTGCCTTTTTTTCTTAACGAAATAGTTTTTAATAAAGATAAAAAAAGTGTAATTACATCTTTAACAGAAGATGTTTTTCAAAGAGCTAAAACTCAAATTATTCAGAGGGCAGAATTTGTGGCATTAGGTTTAAGAGGATGTGGACTTCAAGCGGTTCCTTTAAATAATTTAGAAATTACTGAGTTATTTTGGTCATTATATCACCAAATGGAAGCTGAACAAGGTTTTTATCCTAATTTTCCTCAAGATATTAGTTAATAAAATATGAAATTTTTAGAAAATTTATTTACAATTTTTAAACGAAAAAAGAAGGATAAAGAAATAGAAGAGTATTTTCAGCAAGAACCATTACACTTAGTAGATATAATAGCTCCTTCTTCTATTGAGGTAAAATCAAACTATATCAATATTGAAGAGCAGTTGGCGAGGAATTATTATGTGTTTTCTTATCCTCGTTATTTAGATGTTGGATGGCTTTCTCCTTTAATTAATGTCAATATATCTACTGATATATCAATTCATCTTTATCCTATTCCTAATGAAAGAATATTAAAAAAATTAAGAAAAAAAGTAACTGAAGTTCAAGTAGAATTAGAAGAAAGAGAGGAAAAGGGATTGATTAGAGACCCAACTTTAGAAACTGCTTTTCATGATTTAGAAGAATTAAGGGATAAACTTCAGACAGCCCAAGAAAAGATGTTTAGATTTAGTTTATATATTACTATTTATGGAAAAACAGAAAAAGAATTAAGAGATATTGAAGTGGTTTTACGTTCTATTTTTGAATCAAGATTAATTTATATTAGACCAGCTTTATATCAACAAAAGAAGGATTTATTTCTACTTCTCCTTATGGTTTAGATCTTCTTTCTATTTCTACTCTTATTAATACTAGTCCTCTTTCAAGTGTTTTTCCTTTTATTTCATTTGATCTTAGTTCAAATGATGGGATATTGTATGGAATTAACAAACATAATAATTCATTAGTTTTATTTGATAGGTTTTCTTTACCTAATGCTAATTCTGTTATTTTTGCTGTTTCTGGATCTGGGAAATCATACACTGTTAAGTTGGAAATTCTCCGTTATTTAATGCTTGGTGTTGATGTTATTGTAATAGATCCAGAGAATGAATATAAATTTTTAGCTGAAGCGGTTGGTGGTTCGTTTTTTAATATTTCTCTTTCTTCTTCTGATCATATTAATCCATTTGATTTACCTCAACCTCGAGAAGATGAAAAACCAGAAGATGTTTTAAGGTCTAATATTATTAATTTGGTAGGATTGATGAGAATTATGCTTGGAGGGTTAACTCCAGAAGAAGATGGAATTGTAGATAAAGCTTTAACAGAAACATATGCAGCAAAAGATATTACTCCAGAAAGTGATCCAAGTTTATGGGGAAAAGAATTACCTTTTCCTACAATGTCAGATTTTAAAGATGTATTATCAGGAATGGAAGGCGCTGAATCATTAGTAAAAAGAGTTCAAAGATTTACAGAAGGAGTTTATTCTAATTTTTTTAATCAACAATCAAATATAGATATTAATAAAAGAATGGTTGTTTTTGGTATTAGAGATATGGAAGATGAACTTCGTCCAATGGCTTTATATATTATATTAAGATATATTTGGAATATTATTAGAGTGAAATTAAAAAAGAGAATTTTAGTGATTGATGAAGCGTGGTTATTAATGCAAAACGAAGACGGCGCGTCGTTTTTATTTGGGACAGTAAAAAGAGCAAGAAAATATTGGTTAGGTGTAACTACTATTACTCAAGATGTTAATGATTTTATGAGCTCAGATTACGGCAAACCAATTGTTACTAATTCTTCTTTAGTTATTTTATTAAAACAAAGTCCAGCAATGATTAATACAATTCAAGAAACATTTAATTTAACAGAACAAGAAAAAATGATTCTTTTAGATGCTCCAGTAGGAGAAGGTATTTTTTTTGCTGGAAAAAAACATATCTTAATTAAAATTATTGCTTCTTATACAGAGAATCAATTTATTACAACAAATCCAGAAGAAGTTGTTAAAATAAAAAAAGCTAAACAAAGATTAAAAGAAGAGTAATATGACAGAAAAAAAAGAAGATTTTAATAATGAAAAAGGAAAGAATGAGGTAAATAAAGATGAAGAACGAAATTATACTAAAAATTTAAAACAGGATAGAGATGTAGAAAAAAAAACAAAAGAGACGGATAATAAAAAAACAGTAAAAAAGAGAGGGGGACGATTTAAAAAAATTTCTACAAATCTTCTTATTTCTCCTTCAGGAATATTTTTAATTATTCTTGCTTTTATAATAGAAATGATTGATTTAATACCTATTCCAGGAATTAGTATTTTAAGTATTCCTTTTGAAGTGGTATTTATGATTATGCTTTATGTAATTACAGGAATGTCATTAAAAGATATGGCTATTCCTTTTCTTATTGAACGTATTCCTATTTTAAGCTCTATTATTCCAACTTGGTTAATTAGATTATTTATGTAAATATGTTTTTAAATAAAAAAAGAAAAATTGTTTTTATTATATTATTAGTTATAGGTTTTTTATTTTTTATAAATAATAAAATTTACGCTTTAAAATTAGAAATAAATTATCCTCATGTACCAGGTGATAATACACCTCCTCCACAGGAGTTTATTAATACTGCTTCTCCTGAAAATATACTACCTTTATATGTTAAATATATTTTTAATTTTTTTGTTTGGATTAGCGGTATTTTATTCCTTTTATTTTTTGTTTATGGAGGAGTAAAATATTTAACTGCAGGAGGTAATACCACTCAAATAAGAGAAGCAAAAAATCAAATGATTTCTTCTTTTTTAGGTATTCTTATTATTCTTTCTTCTGTAACTATATTAAATCTTATTAATCCAAAATTAACTATTCTAACAATTTCTCAAATTGAAAAAAAAGAACCAAATACAACTTCTATTTCTCCTTATCCATCAACAGATGTGTCTTCATTAACAGAAACGCCAATTCCTTTAGGCGATATAATTCAAAGGGGAATTTTTGAAGGTTCTGTTCCATGCAGTAGTTGTAATATCTATTATTGGCCTTTAAATTCTTGTAATAAACTTAAATGTGATTTAATTGGTAATTGGTGTGTTTTTAAAAATGGAAATTGTCAAGCTATTCGAGATAGTAGATTAACAAGGATTAAAAAAGAAGTATCAAGAATAAAAGAATTAATAAAAGAACTGCGTCAAAAAAGCGCTAAGTTAAAAGATTTATCAGAAGAGTGTGAATGTGAAATGACAATGTGTACTACTTCTACACCAAGTGGTTGCACTTGTGATCCTTGTCTTATTGTGAGAGAAGGTATTCAACAAACAGAAGAAGATATATTTAATTTAATATATTTAGGAGCAGATAGTTTAATACAAACAGAGGAAAGAATTGAGAATGAGGTTTTTTTATTAAAACAGCAACTTAATAGACTTCAATCTGCAGAAAAATTTTTAATAAACTGCGCTGATTTAGTAAATAATATGGCAAGTTTTTTAATTAAAAAATCAGATTTTGAAAGAGAAGGTAAACCATTAAGAAAGGCATTTTTTTATGATGATATTTTTGACCGCGATTGGATGACTTTTTATTGTCCAGTAAGCGGATTAATAAAAGGTACAGAACAATATTCTTCTTCTATTTTAGAGGTTTCAACAGAGGATATAACAAAAACAGAGCAACTTGGTTATAGTACAAAACAAGAAAAAGGAATGAGTTGTCCTTCAGAAATACATATAGGAGAAATTATTGACAGGTCGAAAAGGGTTGCTAATACATTAATTGATAGGATGAAAAAAATAAATCAATTGAGCAAGGAATTAATTAAAGAAATTGATGAATTACAACAATTAATTAGTCAGTGTAGTTCTCAAAGATGTTATTGTGATGATGGAGAATGCGAGGGGGATCCTTGTCCGGATGATGATATTAGTAATAAAGAGAAAGAGATAGAAGATACTTGTCAAAAATTAATTGATATTATTGAAAACGATAAGGATACCGCTGATAAGATTGGTATAGAGAAGATTTTAAATGAGATAATACCTGGCTTAATTGAAGATTTAAAAATTAATAGAGAAAAAATGAAAAATTGTGCAGAAGAAATGCCAGAAGATAAAGAAGGATCATTAAATAAATCTTTGTTTTTTTCTGATTGTAATCTTTCTAAAGGAGCAACAGGTGGTGATGATAAATATAATATGGAGATTAAAAACTGTTGTTTAAATGAGAAAGAATTTCAAGAATGTTTAAAAGAGTGTTATTTAAAAAGTGGTGATAACTACTTAAAATGTTTATATGATTGTAAGCAAAATAAGGCAGAAGAATTAAGAAGTAAAGGAGAAGAAGATAAAGCAGAAATAATAGAGAGTTGTAAACATAAAATTAATTTTTTCTGTTGTCAAGGATATTAATTATGAAAGTAAAAAATGTATTATTTAAGTTCTCAATATTTTTATCTTTAATATTTTTATCTTTAATAACTTTTTTTTCTGTTTTAGCTCGAGAATTAGAAGAAGATTACCCAACAATTAATAACTTTAAACCAACAACTACTGAAACCCCTTTACCAGAATATGTAAGATATATTTTTAATTTTGTAATTGTTGTTTCAGGAATTATTGCTTTGATTATGATTGTTGTTGGTGGGATAGAGTATTTGACAGCAACTAATAAAAATACTGTTCAAAAATCAAAAGAAAGAATTAAATCAGCTTTTTTAGGTTTGTTAATACTTTTGTTTTCTTATTTAATTTTAATAACGATTAATCCTCAATTAATTTATTTACAAATTTCAGAGCTTCAAAAACAGGATGTTCAACAATTAGACGATTTAACTTCTTATTTAATGAGAACAGATATTTTAGGTAGGATTAAAGATTTAGCAAATGATATTAAGTCTGTAGCGCCAGAAATAAGTTCTCGAGCCAATAAAATTGTTAATTTAACAGGGAATTGTAATTGTCAAAATACTCAATCTTTATGTGTATGTAATGGAGGGGGTCCTGATTCTAATTGTCAAGCTAAAATATGTTATATTGGTCCAGATTCTAATCCTTGTCCTGATATAGATGAGATTAATAAATTACAACAAGAGATAGTTGTTTGGTATGAAGAAATTAATTATTATGGTAATAGGATGATGACTGATAAAGAAGATTTAAATTATAATATAAATGAAGTGTTAGATGATAGGATTAGTTGGTATGAAGAGGTGATAAAGATTAAAGAAGAAGAACTTGAACAAATGCAAGGAAGAGAAGGGGCGGTAAAAGAATCTCAGGAACAGATAATAGATTCTTTAAAAGAAGAAAAAAAATGGTTTGAGTGTGAAAAAAGTTATGATGAAAAGTTAATTGATTTATTATCTCAATTAGATTCTATTATTAAAAATTATAAATCACCAGTAGAAGAGTTATCTCAATTACCAAATGAATGTTTAACCAATGTTAATAATCAGTGTAAACCTTCTTGTGGGGGTGGTTGTCATGATGAGATAGAAGGGTGTTATCCAAACGAATGCTCAGGGGGAAATCCTTGTCCAATGGATAAAATAAACTCTTATTTTTCACAAATACCTCAAGATTCGTCAATTAATGCAATATGTGATCAAATAATAGAAATTATAAATAATATTGAAATTGTTAAAAAAAGAGGAGAACCTTTAGATAAGATTTGTAGATAAAAATAAAATATGAAAAATATTATAAGGGTAAATAAAAAAATAAAAGTAATTAAAGAAAAGATTATTAAATTTTTTTTAGTGTTTTTTTTATTAATTATTATTAATTTTGTAATAAATTTTTCTGTTTTAGCCCGAGAATTAGAAGAAGACTACCCAACAATTAATAACTTTAAACCAACAACTACTGAAACCCCTTTACCAGAATATGTAAGATATATTTTTAATTTTGTAATTGTTGTTTCAGGAATTATTGCTTTGATTATGATTGTTGTTGGTGGGATAGAGTATTTAACAGGAGCAGGAAATTTAAACAAAATAGAAAGCGCTAAAGAGAAATTGATATCTTCTATATCAGGATTAGTAATTTTGCTTGGTTCTTGGATTTTATTGTATATAATTAATCCTCAGCTTACAAAAATTAGTATACCAAATGTCGAATCTCCTATTCCTACTTTAAAACCAGGCGTACTTGTTTGTAATGAAGAAGAGGAAGTGGTAAAATTTTGGAATTTAGAAAAAGAATACAGTACTGCTTCAGATGATAGAAAAAAGGAAATTGTAAAAGAACTATCTGAAATAATGGATAATATAAGTAAGCATTGTTATTATATAAACACAGGAGGAGATATAAAAGAAGATTTTAAAGTAAAGTATATTTATTTAATTCCTAAAAAACTTTCTGATGGTAGTTATAAAAATTATGGGGCTATTATTTATGAAGATAAAAATTATGAAGGTAAAAATAATATTCTTGATGATGGTTTTGGGGCTCAAGGGCCGGTAGAGAAAGAATTAGGCGGGTGGATATCTTCTATTTCTTCAATTCGACCGTTTATATTTGTTACTCCTGATCAACAAAAAGATAGAGTGGTGTTATATGAAGATGTTAATTTTAATTATGATGGAGCAAAACAAGATGCTCTTTCTTATAATTTAGATATTAATACTTGTATTGTAACTAAATGGATAAAATTTACACCCCAATCAGTAAAGGTAAAAGGAAATGCAATTGCTTATCTTTCAACTTCAGAAACTCCAGATTCAGATGCTGCTAGTCAAGTATTCCTTGAACCAGGGGATAGAGATTTAAATAGTAGTAATGTTTCCTGTTGGCATTGGTGTGGATGGTGGTATTGTGAAGAATCTTGTGTAAAAAAAGCCTGCGCTTATTCTGTTAAATTATATTAAATTTTTTTATTCTAACTGTTACTTTTCTGTTATTACCTTCCCCTATACTTTTTGTTTCAATATTATTATATTGAGATAATTCTAAATGAATAATTTTTCTTTCATAAGCAGGCATTGGTTCTAAAGATTCTTCTTTTTTTGTTAATAGCACTTTTTCAGCAGTTTTTCGGGCTAATTCTTTTAAGTATTCTACCTTCTTTTTTTTATAATTATTTATATCTAAATCAAAAAAATAATTTATTCCCCGTTTTTTTAGAATTATACTTAAAAGATATTGAATTTCATTCAAGGTTCTTCCCTTTTTTCCTATTAAACTGTGGGGTTCATTGCTTTCTATTCTTAAAGTTATTGTATCTTTTTTAATACCTAATTCGTGGTTATGAATTTGGAAGCCAGTTTTTTGAAAAAATAGTTGGATGATATTTTCAATTTCTTTTAACTCATTCATAGGACTTTAATTATTTTTTTGAATTGGTTTAAATATAAAATATTGTTGGATAATTGTAAATATAGTAATAACTATCCAATATAATCCTATAGCGGATGGTAGACGAAGAAGAATTATAATACTAAAAATTGGCATAATATATAAACTTTGTCTTTGAAGATAAGCATTAAAGGAGTTTTTCTGCTGGTTGTTGTTTTGAGGAGTAACCATTTTTACTTGAATAAACTGTAAAATTCCTGCTAAAACAGCTAAGAATATATTTGGTTGAGCAAGATTTACTAATCCTAAAAAATAAGTGTTAATTTTTGGAGGTTTCGAAATAAAACTATAGATTAAATTTAATTGTTCTGGTTGAAAACCATACCAAAAAACTCTATAAAGAGCAATTAAGATAGGAAATTGAATTAGTAGCGGAAGACAACCAGAAAAAGGATTAATTTTATTTTCTTTATATAAATTTAATAATTGTTTCATTTGTTCTTCTTGGTTGTCTTTATATTTTTTTTGAATTTCTTTTATTTTTGGTTGAAGATTACTCAATTCTTTTTGCGCTTTTATTCCTTTAATTCCTAAAGGATAAAGAATAATTTTGATAATAATTGTGAGAAAAATTATTGCTAATCCGAAGTCATTTAGAT
>CAZPFE010000024.1:0-8619 GCA_964585805.1 uncultured Candidatus Saccharibacteria bacterium
GGGGGAGGATTAGGGTGGGGGAGGGCATTTTAAATTTTGGTCATTGTTTCGGATTTCGGATTTATGATTTTTTTTATTTAGATTTGACATTTGACATATGGATTTGACATTTGAGATTTGAGATTTGAGATAAATTTGTGTTGAATTTAGGATTTAATTATTTTTGCGCTTTACGCTTTACACTTAAATTTGTTTTAAGATTTGAGATTTTACTTACAATTTAACTTTATTACCAAAATGGTTGAATAGTTAATTAACCTTCTGCAATTCTCAACTTTTCTTTTAATTCTTCCCACTTTACTTCTTCTCTTCCTGCTAAAGCACAAACCTCTCGAAAAGGACAATAACGACACTGCCAATCGCTGGGATAATTCTCAATTCTTGGAGGAACAATATTTTTATCTATACTAACTCTTACTTTTTCTAAATCATTCAACAAATTAAGCGCTAAAGATTCTTCATAACTAACAATAAATTCTTTTAATTCTTGAGTATCCTTATTTACATAAAGAAGAATACCTTTTGGCACTTTAAAATAATGGAGATAAAGTTGAATTTGATAAACATTATCCTTTTTAGGTTCTTTTAAGAATTTAAATCCAGCACTATTAATACTTTTAATATCTAAAACATACAAATCTTTTCCATCACTTATAATAGCATCTGCTCGACCAGAAATTATTTCTTGAGGAGGAATATTAACTTCTGAAGCAACGACATGAATTTCTCGCGATCCCAGCAAAGAAGTCATAATCAGTTTATGAATATAATCTCCGTGATCAAATAATCTCAAAATATTAGGCTCCATTTCCTTTTTAGGAGCATTTTTAAATTTAAAAAAAAGAGACCGGGGACATTTGCCGGCATCAGTAACATAAAAATGAGTTCTTTCTTTATCTTTTTCTTTTTCTAAATAATATCTATCAATAATTTCCTTCAACATAAAACAACATCTAAAAACATTTTATTTTTTATTTAAATTATCTCTTCCTCCACTGAAATGCTCTCCTTGCTCTCCTCAAACCAAACTTCTTTCTTTCTCTCATCCTTGGATCTCTTGTAAGAAAACCTGCTTTTCTTAATCTCTTTCTGAAGTCAGGATTAAACTTCACTAACGCTCGAGCAATACCATGCCTAATTGCTTCTGCTTGAGCGCTAACTCCTCCTCCTCTCACCTTAACAGAAACTCTAAACCGTCCTAATAATTTTAGTTTCTCCAATGATGCAGTCACTACTTTCTGATGAGCAGGAATAGGAAAATATTCGCTATATAATTTATCATTGACAAAAATATTTTTTTCTCCTTGGTTATAAAGCCTAACCCGAGCAGTAGCAGTTTTTCTTCTTCCAACTGCTTCAAAATATACATCGGACTTGTTATCTTCCTTTTTTTCTTGCTTTTTTTCCTTATTTTCCTCATTATTTTCCACCTTTCCATCTACTTCTTGTTTTTCTTCTTTTTCTGTCTTCTTTGCTTGTTTAACTTTTTTTTCAGTCATAATAATATTCAGTCATAATAATATTATAGTTCTATTTTTAACCTTTTTATTTGTTTTGCTCTTAATTTATTTTTAGGCAACATTCCCCAAACTGCTCTTCTCAACACCTCCTTTGGATTTTTCTCTAATAACTCTTTCAAAGTTCTCTTTTTTAAACCACCTGGATAGCCGCTATGATGATAATAAATTTTATTTTCTATTTTCTTTCCCGTTAAAACAATTTTTTTTACATTTTTAACAACAACAATTCCTCCTTCATCTTTATTAGGAGAAAAATCAACTCTATTTTTCCCCCGCAATAAAACAGCAATTTTAGCAGCTAATCTGCCTAACCTTTGTCCTGTAGCATCAATTTCATAAATTTTACGTTTTACAACCATATTTTTTATTATTATTTTACAAGTTCTATTATTGCCATTTTTGCTCCATCAGAAGTCCTCCTTCCTAATTTAACAATTCTTGTATATCCTCCTGGTCTCTCTTTATACCTCGGCGCTATCTCATCTACAATCTTTTTTGTCACATCTTTTGAAAAATATCTTAATAAAATTCTTCTTGAAGATAAATCTCCTTTTCTCCCCCTGGTAATACACTTCTCCACAAACCTGGAAACTTCTTTTGCTCTTGCTTCGGTTGTTTTTATTTTTTCATGTAAAAATACTGCTCTTGCTAATAACCTCAAAAGAGCTTTTCTCTGATCTCTTTTTCTTGAAAATTTTCTTCCTTTTTTGCGCTTTTTCATAATACTTAATTACTTTCTTCTATTTTAATTAATCATTTTTATTTTTAGAATTAGAAGTTTTCCTATTTGTTCTTCCTTTCACTTCCTCTTTTTTCCCTTCTTCTTTAAAAGAATCTGAAAAAAGAGAAAAATGAGCAACTAAAATGTCACACCCTGAAACAAGAGCTTCCTCTGGCGTTAAAGTTCCATCAGTAGTAATTTCTATTCTTAGACGGTCAAAATCAGTTCTTTCTCCTACTCGCATATTTTCTACTTTATAATTCACCTTTTTTATGGGAGTAAAGATAGCGTCAACAAAAATTACTCCTGTCTCTGTTTCCTTTTGTTTTTTCACATCTTCCACCGGACGATAACCAATTCCTTTTTCTATTTGAATTTCCATCTCTAACTCTGTATCTTTTTTGGTAATCGTAGCAATATGACAATCTTTATTAACTAACTCTACTTGACTAGGAAATTCAAAATCAGAACCTTTCACTTCTCTTTCTCCCTTTCCTTTTTCTATCCCTTTAATCTTTAAAGTAGCTTTCTGAGGCTCATCAGAATACATCCGAAAACGCATATTTTTTAAATTTATTAAAATACGAATCACATCCTCCATCACTCCTGGAATAGTAGAAAACTCATGCTGAATTCCTCTAATTTTTACTTGAGTCACTGCTGCCCCTTCTAAAGATGAAAGCAAAACTCGCCTTAAAGAATTGCCAATAGTAATCCCATATCCTGGATATAAACCTTCTATTTCAAAACACGCCCAATTTTCTTTTTCTTTTTTGTCTATAAGTTTGAGTTTTTGCGGTAATGGAATCATATAACTATATCACATTTTAACGCTCCTTTTTTTTAATTAAGGTAGCATTAAAATGTAAAATTATCTTGAATAAAATTCAAAAATAGAAGATATCTCAACCGGTGGCGCTGCTTCCTCGAAAGTTGGAAATCCTTTTACTTCTGCTTCTAATTTATCAACATCCACTTTAAGCCAAGAAGGAACTTCTTGCTTCTTTAAAATAACCGAAATATTACGGAAAATCTCCTTTTCTTTGGATTTTGGATTTAAGGAAACTTTATCTCCTTTTTTTACTTGATAAGAAGGAATATTCACTTTTTTATTATTAACTAAAAAATGACCATGACTTACTAACTGCCTTGCTTGGCTTCTTGAAGAAGCAAACCCAATCCTAAAAACTACATTATCCAAACGGCTTTCTAACTTTTCAATTAATAAATCTTCCATATTCTTTCCTTTTCCTCCTTTATTAAGAACTTCTTTAATATAATTTTTGAATTGTCTCTCTCTTAAATTATACCAATTCTTTAACTTTTGTTTCTCCCGCAACTCCTTTCCATACTCTGAAAGAGGTCCTTTCTTTCTTTTTCCTTTAATCCCTGGCGGATAAGGTCTTCTAACCATTGGACACTTAGGGGAAAAACATTTTTCACCCTTTAAAAATAACTTCACTCCTAATCGACGGCAAATTTTACATTTATTACCAATCATAAAACAATAAAAAGTTAATTATACTCTTCTTGGTTTTGGCGGACGACAACCATTATGAGGAATAGGTGTGACATCCTTAATAGATATAATATCTAACCCATGAGAAGCCAAAGATCTAATTGCTGAATCACGACCAGCACCAATCCCTTTTACAAAAACCTTTACTTTTTCAATTTTTAATTTTTTAGCCGCTAAACATATCGCCTCTGCTACTTTTGAAGCGGCGAAAGCGGTAGATTTTTTTGTTCCTTTAAAACCAAGCGCCCCTGCACTTGACCATGTCAAAACATTACCCTTTGTATCTGTCAAAGTTATAATCGTGTTATTATAAGTTGAAGAAATATAAACATTACCTTCTTTAACACCAACTACAGAAGACAATTTCACTTCTTTTTTTAATTTAGATTCTACCTCTTCTCGTTCTTTAAGCAACTCTTCTTCACTTTTCTGAATAATACGTTTTTTTCCCATAAATTTAAATTTCTAAAAAATTATAAAATAAACCTAATTAAATTCAAATGAGAAAAATGATACTGAAGATATTACTTTGGAGCCGGAGGGGGTTTTCTTCCTGAACCTACTGTTTTTCTAACATTTCCTCTTACTGTTCTATTATTACTCCTTGTTCTTTGCCCTCTTACGGGCAAACCTTTAATATGTCTTAAACCTCGCCAACATCCAATATCCTTCAGCCTCTTAATAGCCATCATTTTCTCTCTTCTTAGATCGCCTTCTATTTTATAATTCTCTTCTATAATTTTTTTCAATTTATTTACTTCTTCAGCTGTTAATTCAGATGCTTTTTTTTGAGGATCTACCCCAGCCTCTTCTAAAATTTTTCTACTTGAAGACCGTCCTATTCCATAAATATAGGTTAAAGAAATTAAAATATGCTTATTGTCTGGTATATTAACTCCTGCAATTCTAGGCATAAGTATAAATTAAACTATTATCCTTGCCTTTGTTTATGTTTAGGATTTTTTTTGCAAATAACATAAACTCTCCCTTTTCTTCTGACGGTTTTACAATGCTTGCAAATTTTCTTAACAGAAGAACGAACTTTCATAAATTAAGCAATAAAAAAATAAACTAATTTATTATTTATTTTTCTATCTTCAACTTTAAATTAAAAGTTATCCCCTATAAATAATTCTTCCCCTATTTCTATCATAAGGGCTTATTTCTACAGTTACTTTATCACCTGGTAAAATTTTTATTTTATGAACCCTCAACTTTCCTGCTAAATGAGCAAGAATTTCTCTTTCTTCATCCTCTAACTTTACTTTAAAATTCAAACTTGGCAATGATTCTATAACAATTCCTGTCTTTTTCTCTACTTTTTTAGAATTGGAATTTTTTCTCATGTAATCTAAAAATAAATTAGCAAAATATCCAAATTTAGTCAACCCAAATTTCCTAACTTCTCTATTTTTTTATATAAAAAACAACTTTTATTGAAAATTTCAACTAATTATCAAAGTAAAGATTAATTTTAATCTTATTAATATCATCGGGCATTCTTCTCTTAAAGAAAAAGCTTTTAATTTTTATTTTTTTCAAATAAGGTAAATCTTTTAAAAATATCCTTGCTTCGTCTAATGATTTACCACTTAAAGCTTTCTTAAAATTAGAAATGTCTATTTTCTGAAAAGTATTTACTTGAATAATTAAAAACATTGGTATTGCTTCTAATTCATCTATACTCTCTCCTTCAAAAGACAAATCTTTAAAAGAATAATCTATCTGGATATTATCCTTTTGAAAATCCTTATCCTCGCCAATCTGGGTTTTTATAAACTCCTCAACCGCTTGCTTTATATCCCTCTCCTTAAAAGCAATTCCTTGAGTTTCTATAGAAATTTTAATTGTGAAGGTATCGGTAATATCCCCTGCATTTGCAGAAACATCTTCTGATATTACCTTCTGAAAAATCGCTTGATCTGGTAAAATATAACCTTCTGGAATTATCTTTTTAAAAACTTCATAACTCTCTTTCTTAATCTGTTCAATCAACTCTTTCCGCGCTTTCTCTATATCTTTTTCAGTTACCTGAGAGACTTCTCCTTTAAAACCACCCTTCATTGGAGAGAATGATTTCCCATAAAAGTAAGTATATTTTGGCGTTCCCTTAAATCCAGGAATAGAAAAAGTAGACGGCCCAATATTATAATCTTCTCCTCCTTCAGCAGCAATTACTTCTATATCAGTAAAACCAGGAACAAATTTTCCTTTTTCGTAATGTCCTCCGGCTATAACTTCTCTTTTTAAAGATCTAAATAATTTACCATTATCAGAAACAAAACGCGTATGAGGAAGTAATGGTTGAGGAGAAGTAGAATAATTATTAAAAACCCTAATTATTCCTCTTGCCTTTTCTTCCTTAATTGTCTTCCCAGTAGCAGAAAAATTCTTTTCTTTTGATTTTTCATCTTTAAAAATTTTAGCAGGAATAGTAATACTTTTCCTTTCAGTAGCAGTCAATCCACTTTTTATTTCTAATAAAACCGGCAATTCAAGATTTAAAGAAGATGTCTTAGGCCACAAACCAACTTCTACGGTTGAAGAGCGGGCAAAAGAAAAGAAAGAATAAAAGAAAATAAAAAGAATAATAAATACTAATACTCCTGTAATAAAAGACCGCTTTTTTATTTTAAAGTTGAACTTTTTAATAAACTTTTCTCTTAAAATTCCAAATTCCTTTTTTGACGCCTCTTTTTTTTCTTCCTGAAAAAAACCCTCCTTTAATAAAGAATCCTCTTCTCTAATAGTATCACTATCTTTCTTTTGCTCTGGAGGAATAATATCAAAAATTTTCCTTACCATACTATAAAAAATTAAACTTTACTAAATTGTAATTGCTAACCAATTTAGTAACGGTTTGATTATTATTATTATTATTCCTATCTCTTCATTTTTCTCTCTCTTCTTTTTACTCTCTCCTCCTTCCCTTCTCTTTCCTATTCTCCTCCCTCTCCTCACTTTTTTCTCCTCCTCTCCCTCCTTACTTTATTCTCTCCTCCCCTTCCTTACCTTTTTCCTCCCCCTCCTTACTTCTTCTTTTTCCTCCCCCTCCAGAGGAGGGGGAGGATTAAGGAGGGGGTGGTTTTCTCTCCTCCCCCTCCTTTGGAGGGGGAGGATTAAGGTGGGGGAGGATTTAATCCCATCCCTCTCCTCACCTCCCCCTTCCCTTTGAGAAGGGGGAGGATTAAAAATAAAAAGGAAGATTAAGAGGGAATCTGCTTAACCAAATAACTTTAGAAAACTATTTTTTCATTTCGTTATTAAATTGATTGATAATATAATAACAAATTCATTCTATTTTTTCAAAATTTAATTTAATAAACAAAGTAGAGACATCTCTCTACTTTCTCAAGAATAAAATCATCTATTTTAAGTAAAACTTAATTTTTATATTATAATAATTATCCATAAAGTTATTACTTTAATAAACCATCAACATTTGTTCTTCCTAAAATATCCTTAAACCATTTAAACTCTTTAATTTAGCGAACCTTCAATATCAAATCCAATCAATAATAATATAGAAGTTCTAGTTTTTTATCTTTTTTAAATTACAAATTACTAATTACAAATTAGTATAAATCCAATTCAAACGCAGTAAACTGGCGGAGGGGGTGGGATTCGAACCCACGAGCCCGCAAAGCAGGCACGGCTCTCCAGGCCGTTCCGTTAGTCCACTCCGGCACCCCTCCGTTTAATCAAATTCATTGTATTATCTAGTAAACAATCCAATCTTCTTCGGCCACTCCCGGACTTAAAAAATTTTTCTTCTTTCATGGCATCTTTTTTGCTAATAAATGCTTCGTAAAAAACTAAATTCCAATGTATACCTCCAGAAGTAAATTTAGAATTACCACTATTATGATAGCTTAATCGCCTCTTTAAATCAGTACAATAACCTATATATCTTTTATTCAATTTTTTACTGTAAAGCACATACACATAATACATAAATAATACATGCTTAAAAATTTAATCAGGCCGTTCCGTTTCCGCCCTAGGCGGACCCGCCTCAGACGGGAGTCCACTCCGGCACCCCTCCAAAATTTTACTTTACCATTCCAAGAATCATCTTAGAAATAACTGGATGCCTAACAAGAAATCTATATTTCAAAAATTTAAAAACCACTAAAAAATCTAATATCTCATCTTTTACCGGCTCAGGACCAATAAAAACTTCACCTAATTGTTTAAATAAATTTTTATAATAATTCTCTATAATCTCCTTATCCGCTTTTTGATGCAAATAATCAATAATTTTTTTAAACTCTCCCCTATCCAGCCAAATACCATGACATAAATTACAAACATCAACTTTAATATTAGAACTGCCATAATTCACTTCATAAAGAGGCATTCTACAAACCGGACAAATTTTATTATCTTTGGAAATTTTAAATTTTTTTTCGTTCTCCCATAAATCAACATCCAACCATCGTAAATCTTCATCTTTCTCGTCTTTTGCCCATCTCAATTCATTTTCTTCAAACCAAAGACCTAAACATTGAGGACAATAATTAATTTCTACATTATTTAATATAGCGCTTTTTAATTCTTTTTTACAGACAGAGCAAATCATATTATAATAGCTAATTATTCTGATTAACCTAAATTATTAAATTTTAAATCCAAAACCAAATAAATGTCAAATGTTTCTTTTTCTCCTCTTTTATTTTCTCACCTCCTCTTTCCTCTGAGAAAGGAGAGGTGAGAAGGAGGATGATAGGAAATAAAACCTCCCCCTCCTTCTCTCCTTCCCTCCAGAGGAGGGGGAGGAGAGAAGAGAAAAAATCCCCTCTATTTTTTCAATCCTCCCCCTTCCCAGAGGGAAGGGGGAGGTGAGGAGGGGGATGGGG
>CAZPFE010000025.1:0-423 GCA_964585805.1 uncultured Candidatus Saccharibacteria bacterium
TCTCCTCCCCCTCCTCTTTTTATTTCTTTCCTCCCCCTCCTCTGGAGGGGGAGGATATAGGTGGGGGAGGTTTTTTATTCCCTTCCCCCTCCTTACCTCCCCCTTCCCCTTGGGAAGGGGGAGGATTTGAATAAAGAAGGTTCTTTTTCCTCCCTCTTCCCTCTGGGAAGGAGGAGGATTGAAAAAGAAAAAGGGGAAGAAGGAGGATTAAGGTGGGGAAGAAGAAATAAAATAACAGAAAAGTAAAAAGAAAAAAATTTCTCCCTCATAAAATAGAAAGAGAAAAACAAAGATAGAAAGGAAAAAGAGAAGAGAAAGAGAAAATAGAAAAAGAAAAAAGGAGTAGAAATAAAAAAATAAGAAAGAAAGACAGGAGAAAAAATAAAGAAAAAGAAGAAAATAATAAAAAAAGAAAATTAAGAT
>CAZPFE010000025.1:433-8563 GCA_964585805.1 uncultured Candidatus Saccharibacteria bacterium
TTATTTAATTATTTAAAAAAATTCATTCTGTTTTATTATCTTCTTTTGTATTTTCTTTATTTTCTTCTTTCTCTTTTTCTAAAATTTCTAAAATCATTCGGTGATTATTTGGTTCAAACTGAGAAATTTTAAATTTATATACCCCTTCTAATTTAAGCACTTTTTCCATTTTCTCAAATGATCCAAATTCAGAAATATGACACAATCCTTGCACTTTTGGAGCAACTTCCACTAAAGCTCCAAAAGAATCAATTTTCTTTACTTTTCCTTCTACAACATCTCCTACTTTATATTTCTTCTCAATCTTCTTCCAAGGATCCTCTTCTAAAGCTTTTATTGATAAAGAAACTTTTTCTTCTGTAATATCAACAATTTTTGCTTTTAATTTTTCTCCAATCCTTACAACATCTGCTGGACTATTAATTAACTGCCAACTCAATTCAGAAATATGAATTAATCCTTCTATATCCTTGCCTTCTTTATTCAAAATTTTAACAAAAACTCCAAAATCAGCGATTCCCGTCACTTCCACCTCAACTATATCTCCAACTTTATATTTTTCTAATTCTTTCTTAATTTCTTCTATTTCTATTAATTTTTCTGAAAGAATTAAGCTTTCTTCTTTGGGATTAAAATCAAGCACCCTTACCTGAAGATCCTTCCCTACAAATTTCTGTAAATGACGCAAAATCTTCTGAGTATCCCCTCCTTCAACTTTAGGATAATGTTCAGAAGAAAGTTGAGAAACAGGTATAAAAGCAGTAATTCCCAAAACACGGGTCATCAATCCTCCTTTATTAGCGCCTAATATTCTAACTGTAAAAATCTCTTTGTTTTCTTTTCTCTCAGATATTTGACTCCAAGCAATTTCTTTTTGGGCTTTATTTAAAGAAAGATCAACATAACCATCTTCATTGTCAGAATCAATAACTTTAGCCGAGATTAAATCTCCGATATTCACATTTTTCAATTCATTGCGCGCTTCATAAAATTCCTTCCCATAAATTATCCCTGTTCCCAAAATACCTAAATCTAAAAAAACAGCCGCTTTTTCTTTAGCGATAACCTTTCCTTTTACAATGTCTCCTACCTTAGGAACAATAATTTGTTTTCCTTTTTCTTTTATCTTCATCATGATAGTTAATATATATCATAAACCTTATTAAAAAGCAATAATATCTGTCAAGTTTTATTTTATTGCCAATGAAAAATTTTTTTTATTTCTTTTTTTGAGGAGGGTTAAAAAATATAAATGTTAGAAAAAAATTAAGAAGAGAAATTTTTTCTTTATTCCTCTATTCCTCTCCTCTTTCCTTTTTTTAGAGAAGATGGGAAACACTCCTTTTTTTTCTCTTTTTTATGAAAAAAAACACTCTTTACTTTCCTTCAAAGGAAGAGAATTAAAGTAGGGAAGAAAATTTTGAATTTTAAATCTCTTAATATGAGTTTAAACCCGAAATTTAAGAAGGGCTTGTTTTTTAAGAAATAAACTTGTAAAATTATGGTAAACTCTACAACTTAACTTATCTAAAAAACTATGTCCGGTCATAGTCATTTTCACTCTATTAAACATAAGAAAGAGTTAGAAGATAAAAAACGAAGCAAAATTTTCTCTAAAATAAGCCGCCTTATCACTGTCGCTGCCAAAGAGGGAGGAGGAGATCCCGAGAATAATCCTAGGCTAAGGTTGGCTATTGAACAAGCAAAATCAGCTAATATGCCAAAGGATAATATTGAGCGAGCGATTAAGCGAGGAACGGGCGAATTAGAAGGAGAAAAATTAGAAGAATTCTTATTTGAGGCTTATGGTCCAGGAGGAATTGCTATTATTATTGAAGGTATCACTGATAACCGAACCCGTACTCTTAATGAAGTAAAACAAATTCTTAACCAAAAAGGAGGTAAATTAGCTAATGAAGGATCAGTTAAATGGCTTTTTGAACGAAAAGGAGAAATAATAATCAATACAAAACAAGATAACGAAGAAGAAAGAGAAAAAGTAGAAGAAAAAGAAAGAAATAAAATAACAAAAGAAGATTTAGAAATGATTGCTATTGAATCCGGAGCAGAAGATTTTCATTGGCAAGATGACCTTTTTATAATCTCCACTACGCCAGAAAAATTAGAAGAAGTAAAAGATAATTTAAAAGAAAAAGGACTAAAAATAGAATCCTCCTCTCTTGGCTGGTCAGCAAAAGAAGAAATTCCTACGAATGAAGAAATAAAAAAGACTTGCCAAGCGCTTTTTGAAGCATTAGACGAAAATGATGATATTCAAGAAATATATTCAAATCTTAGAATAAATTAAATGTAATTACTAACCAATTTAGTAGTTGATTTTTAAGTAATTTATTTACTAAGTAAATCTCAAGTGTCAAATGTCAAATCCATATGTTAAATGTCAAATCTAAATAAAAAATCCGAAATTCTAAACAATTTCAAAATTCAAATGTTCAAAATTCAAAAGAAATACTTCTCCCCTCTCCTTTTTTCTTCCCCCTTTCTTTAATCTTCTCCTTCCTTTTTATTTCAATCCTCCCCCTTCTCTTTTTCTTTCCCCAATCCTCCCCCTTCCCTTTGGGAAGGGGGAGGAAAAGGAGGGGGATGGGGAATAAACCTCCCCCACCTTAATCCTCCCCCTCCAGAGGAGGGGGAGGAAAAGGAAGTAAGAAGATAAAGATAAAGATAAAGATAAAGATAAAGAAGAAGAAGAAGATAAAAAAAGGAGGAAAGAATGTAAAGAGAAAGGAGGAAGGAGAGATGAGAAGGGAGAGAATATAAATAGAGATAGGTCTACTTACCTAAATAACTTTAGAAAACCATTTTTTATTTCACTGCCAAAATGCTTGAATAATACAAATTAAATAAAATAAGTTAATCAAACATAACAATGATTATATTAGGAATAGACCCCGGAACAGCAACAACCGGCTTTAGTATAATTCAAGAAACAAAAAACAAAAAAAACAAAGGAATAAAAATTTTAGATTATGGTTGTATTATCACTGATCCAAACCTGCCCGATGGAGAAAGATTAAAAATAATAAGCGAACAGTTAGAAGAAATTATAAAAAAATACAAACCCGATGTTTTAGCGGTGGAGAATATATATTTTTTCAAAAATTTAAAAACAGCAATGCCTGTCAGTCAGGCAAAAGGAGTAATTCTCCTAACTGCGGCAAAAGAAAAAATTCCTGTTTATGAATTTACTCCTTTACAAGTTAAGATGGCTATTACTGGTTATGGAAAAGCAGAAAAAAAACAAGTCCAAGAAATGATTAAAGTTATTTTTAATCTTGATAAAAAACCAAAAGATTTAAATAAAAGAAAAGATGACGCCACTGACGCCATCGGAATAGCTTTTTGCTGCGCTCTTCAATTAAGAAATAAAGAATTAAATGAGAATTAGTGAATAAAAAAGTTTCAAATTTAGATATTTAATTCTTCTTCTATCAATTTTACTAATTTACTCGGTGGACACTCGGTTTTAGTAATATATTTTTTCACCTTTAATTTAAAACCTTCTCTTTCAAACTCTTTACTGCCATAGTTTGTTAAAACAAAAACTAACAAATCCTTTGTTTTTTCTCCTTGTCTTATCTTTCTTAAAATCTCTAAACCGTTAATATCAGGCAAAATTATATCAAGCAAAACTAAATCTGGTTTTTTATCTTTCTCTTCATTAATTCTCTTGATTTTTTCAAGCGCTTCATTTCCTAAAGTTATTACCTCCACTTTAAATTTACCCGTACTTTCTAATCCTGTTTTATAAACATCAATTATAGCTGAATCATCTTCTATAAGTAAAATCTTCTTCCTCATTATTTCAATATAACTACTCTCTATTATTTTTGTCAACCTCAATTATCAAAAAAACCTAAAAATATTTATTCATCAAAATCTTAAATATTCTAATATGTAGAATTAACCAAAACTTTATTTTATCACCGGCAATTCAACATAAAAAGTGCTTCCTTTTCCAATTCCTTCTGATTTTACCCAAATCCTTCCATGGTGAGCTTTCACAAACTTAGCGGCTAAATATAAACCAAGGCCAGTGCCTTCAGTATACATCTTAGACATTCCTTTACCCCGAGAAAACTTTTCAAAAAGAACTAACTGATCTTCAGGAGAAATTCCCACTCCTGTATCTTGAATAACAAAAACCACTTTTCCCTTCTTAGTTTCAAAATGAATAGTTGCTCCACCCTTTTTAGTGTAATGGATACTGTTCTCAATTAAAACTTGAATAACTTGTCTAATTTTTAAAGAATCTGCTTTAACTTTTGGTAATAGTTTTTCAGGTTTAATATATTTTAAATAAAGTCCTTTTTTCTCAGCTATAGGTTTAAAATTCCTAACCATTTCTTCTACTATTCTTTCTAAAGATATAGGACGAAAAGTATACCTTAATCTTCCGGATTCTAACCGAGAAACTGTTAACAAATCTTCAACTAACTTAATTAATCGCTCATTACTCAAATATACATTTTTCAAAATATGCTCTTGTTTTTCATTAACATTTCCCCAAAACCCTTCTAACAACATTGAAATATAACCCTTAATAGCAGTTAAAGGCGTCCTTAATTGATGAGAGGCTAAAGATAAAAATTCTGACTTAGCCCTATCTAATTCTTGAAGTTTGATATTTGCCTCTCTTAAACTTTTCGTCTGTCGTTCAACTTCTTTTTGAAGAACTTTTGAAAAATTTTTTGTTTTTTCATAAAGAGATGCATTTTCAACTGCAATGGCTGCTTGAGCAGCAATAGTTTCTAATGTTTTAATATCTTCATTAGTAAACATATCTCCTGACTTTTTAGCCGACAAAAGAAACATTCCAACTAATTTTTCTTTAATAAACAAAGGAACGATTGCTGCTATCTTTAATTTCTTTAAATCATCAATTATAGTAAAAGCAGATTCTTTTTTAACTCTATCTGCTTTCTTTCTTTCTAATTCTTCTAAAATTAATGTCTTTTTATACTTTTCTCTTTTTAAAAAAGAAATTATGTCTTTAATAAAGAGAAGATTTTTCTTTTTACTTCTTCTCTCTAATTTAGGATTCCCTTCATCGTCTAAAATAACAATTTCCATTTCCTTTAATCTTAAAGCTTGAGTAATTTTTTCTTTTAAGGTTTCAGTAATAGTTTTTAATTCCAATGTCCGCGATAAAGTATCAGAAATCTCTGCTATTAACTCTTGAGGCAAATAATCTCCTTTAAACAAAAATGAATCTGTAATTTTCTTTAGCCAGTTATAGAAAGGGATATAACCAACAGCAACCAAAATAGCAACAATAATTCCTGTTAATAATTGAGATTCAAAATTGTATACTCCGCCAAATAGAAACCAGGTTAACAAAAAAGCCGCCAAGGTATAGGCGGCTGTGATAATGATTACTAAAACAGAAAAAACCGTACTCCTTTTAATCACCACTTGAATGTCCATTAAACGGTATTTTAGGATAGCGTAGGAAAGAATAAAAGGATATAAAGCGACTAAAATATTTCCTATTGGAGGAATAGGAATATCATACCATAAAGGGAAATTTGTTGCTCCGCCAATAAATCCAATAATTGTAGCGAGAATAACGTATTTTATTTGAGCACGCTGATATCCCTCCTTAATTCTATAATTCTTAATTAATTGGAATAAGCCATATCCTATTAAATAAAAATAACTAAATAAATAAAAACTATATATTATTCCAGCTACCGGCCACCATCTAAAAGATAAAGTTGGTTTAATATCCTTTATAAAAAGGGGAGTAAAATTAAATACTAAAAAAATAATAGCAAAAAGATAAGAAAAAAATAAAATTTTTTTCTTTTTCTTTTCTATTTTTAATAAAAGTAAAATCCAATGCAAATAAAAAACAGGAATAAAAATAGAACCAATATTTAAAATTTTTATCCAAAAAAAAGCATCTTTCTTGTTTATCACCATTAACCAATTCCAATAAGAAAAAGACCATATAGCAATAGAAAGAGTCATCAATCCAAAAACTTGATTGACTCGTTTTTTAGGACCCTTAAAAAAAACTAAAACACCAAAGATTGTAGCAGAAATCCAATTAATTAAACCTGCTAACGCATAGAAATTCATAAAATATCCTTAATTTTTACTATTTTAGTATTTTTAAAACAAATTTCAAACCCGGTTAATATTTAATTAACCGGGTATTATATCTATTACTTCTATACTCTACAAATCGCTACTCCATGGATTTTAAACGGTTCGTAGAGAATAGTAGTCTGCTCTGGAGAAAACCCTCCTTCTAACAATATTTTAGCAAATTCATCCTCCTTTCTGTAAACCATTGGCCATAACAGAATCCAATCTAGGAGAATTTTCTCTCTGTTCTTACAAATATTAGAGGTCAAGAAATATCCACCAGACAATAAACAATCTCTAATTCTTTTAATAAGACAGATTGCTTTATTATCTGGTCGATAATCAAGAAGTCCAACCATCTCTACTATATGTGGTTTCCCTAATTTATCACATATCTTCTCTAAATTAGAAACTGTTCCGTGAATAAAAACACAGTGATCTTCTACTTTAGCTTCCTTAGCCCTTTTTCGCGCCGCTTCGATGGCACTTTTATCTAGATCAACCAAAACCGCTTTAATATTCATAGTAGGATGTCTTCTTATTACTTCAATAACTGATTGAGCTGATCCGCACGCTAATGAAACTATCCTAACTTCAGGTTCTCCAGCAAACCTTTTTAGAGCATCTTCTAAGAGATGGATTACTATCTTAAGTCGGTTCGCTACCGCCTGACGGTTCTCTAACATTTCCATCCAATATGTCGTAAGAATCTTCTCAACAAGTCCTCGAAGACGGGGTTTGACTTTTTCATGGTAATTATAAAACATATCAAGCGCCCTCCAACTTGCCGCATAGACCTTAGCTCGATGATTAAAGATACTAAGACCATCTCCTAGCATAATAGAAACATGTTTCGGATTCCTACCCATCTCCCACAGAATCTTTCTCAAGGAAGTATTCGGCTTTTTAAACAGTTTGATAAAGAACGCCTTAGAAAGGTTCTTTATCATCGCCCAGATACTTCCTAACCATATAGCTCCTATATAGATCCAACTCCTTCTCTCGTATTCACCTCCGAATTCTTCTGCTCTTAAAGTTACTATTCTAACCTTACTTTCTTCAAATCTAACTTGATTAAAAACTTCTACCTTACTTTCTGAATACATCTCTTCACCTCCTTTATATTTTATTCTTTTAAAGAACATTTGATAAACCAAATAAAGAAGATTAAAACTTAATCTTTTCTATTTGATTTACCAAATATAAGCCCTTTATTTCTTTTGATACCATTTACTTATTACCCAAACTAAGAAAGTGAGTATAAGTGGTATGGCTACTGCAATAAGAGTAATTGTAAATTGCTTGCTCATTTTTCTTAGAACAGGAAAATTTAAATTTTTCCTATCTATTTTCAGAATAACCCTTTAATAAAAGTTGTCAAGTATTTCCCGACAGTTTTCGCTTCTTATTAAAAATTCCTCGAAAAAATGGTTAATTTTGAATTCAAAAAAATTATTAGACAATAAAACCTCTCTGTAAAGCAAGTTCCGACAAAATAGGAAAATAAACACAGTTAAATTTCTTTTGTATAAAAGCAGATCTCACCTAAAACAAATTTTCTCCTTTCCCTCCCCCACCTTAATCCTCCCCCTCCAAAGGAGGGGGAGGAGAGGAAGAGAGGATAAATTCTCCCTCTCCAGAGGAGAGAAGAGAAAGAAGGAAAAAAGGAAAAAAGGAAGAGAGGAAGAGAGGAAGAGAGGAAGAGAGGAGAAAGGAGGGAAGAGGGAAGAGAGGAGAGAGGAGAGAGAAGAGAAGAGAGAAGAGAAGAGAGAAGAGAAGAGAGAGGAGAAGAGAGAGGAGAAGAGAGAAGAAAAGAGAGAGGAGGGGAAAGAGAAAGAGAAAGAGAAAGAGAGAAAGAAAGGAAAAGAAAAATTTTTTTCTTTTTATTTTCAATCCTTTCCTTTCTTTTTTTCTCAATTTTTCCCTTTCCTTTTTTCTTTTTCAATCCTCCCCCTTCCCAGAGGGAAGGGGGAGGTGAGGAGGGGGATGGGGAATAAACCTCCCCCACCTTAATCC
>CAZPFE010000026.1:0-8056 GCA_964585805.1 uncultured Candidatus Saccharibacteria bacterium
TCCTCCCCCTCCAGAGGAGGGGGAGGAAAGAAATAAAAAGAGGAGGGGGAGGAGAGGAGAAAAAGAAAAAGTAAAAGTAAAAGTAAAAAGAAAAGAAAAGGAAAGAAAAGAAAAAGAAAAAGAAAAAGAAAAGGAAAAGGAAAGAGAAAGAGAAAGAGAAAGAGAAAGAGAAAGAGAAAGAGAAAGAGGGGGGGGATGTGAGAAGGATTTTTTCTTTCCTTTAAAAGAGTGGAGGATTAAAAAATATTTTTTCAGAGGGAAGAGAGAGAATTGAAGAGATGTTTTTCTTTTTCAAAGAGAAGGGGGAAGATTGAAAAGATTAAAGAAAAGAAGAAGATTTGAGAAATATTTTCCTTCCTAAAGGAAAGAAGGAGGAAACGAGAATTAAAGGAAAGGGAAGATAAGAAAGGTGTAAAGAAAAAGTAGGGTTTGAAAATAAAAAGAAGAAGATTAAGAAGAGTGAAGAGACTCTTTATAGAACGAGACCGTACAAATGAAGATTTTAACTTTATCATAAAAAAAGATTTTTGATTTAATTAGTTTTTTTATTGACAGTCGTTTGTAAATAAATTATTATAATTTAATCCGTTTATAAGACGGATAATTTTTTTAAGAGTAAAATTAAGTAGATATGATGGATTTAAAAAATTTTAGTTCTGCAGTTGCTCAGATTGCAGAAGAAAAAGGTATTCCTTATGAGAGAGTGATGGAAAGTGTAGAAGCGGCTATTGCTGCTGCGTATAAGAAGGAATTTGGTAGGAAAGGACAAATTATTAAAGCAAAAATTGATCCTCAAACTGGCAAAGTAAAATTTTGGCAGGTAAAATTAGTTGTTTCTCCGGAAATGCTTTACACAGAAGAGGAATTAGAAGAACTAAGAAAGAAAAGAGAATCAGGCCAAGAAGTTCCTGAAGAGGAGGAACCGGAAGAGAAGAAAAAAATTCGTTTTAATCCAGAAAAGCATATTTTATTAGAAGAAGCAAAAAAAGTTCAACCTGATATTCAAGCCGGAGAGGAGTTAGAAATAGTTTTAGAAGATAATGAGGAGTACGGCAGAATTGCTGCTCAAACAGCAAAGCAAGTTATTCTTCAGAAAATTAAAGAAGCAGAAAGAGAAACAATTTATAATGAATACAAAACAAAAGAAGGAGAAATTGTCTCTGGGATTGTTCAAAGAATGGAAGGGAAAAATGTTATTGTTGATATTGGTAAAACAATAGGTATTTTACCCAAAGAAGAACAGGTGAGAGGAGAGCATTATAAGACAGGGGAAAGATATAAATTTTATCTCCTTACAGTTCAAAAAGAAGCAAAAGGCCCTTCTTTAATTTTATCTCGGGCTTATCCTAAATTTCTTTCAAAGTTATTTGAAATTGAAGTGCCAGAAATTTCTCAAGGTCAAGTTGTTATTCGTTCAATTGCTCGGGAAGCAGGTTCTCGTTCAAAAATTGCTGTAGAAGCAAAAGATAAAGATATTGACGCTATTGGAAGTGTTGTTGGTCAACGGGGAACTAGAGTAATGGCAGTAATAAATGAACTGCGGGGAGAAAAAATTGATATTATAGAATATTCTGATGATCCTCAAAAATATATTGCTAATGCTTTATCACCAGCAAAAGTTTTAGAGGTTAAAATAGAGAATAATAATAAAGCAGTTTGTTTGGTTGCTGAAGATCAGTTATCTCTTGCTATTGGTAAGGATGGTCAAAATGCTAGGTTAGCAGCAAAACTTACTGGTTGGAAGATAGATATTAAAGTTTTAGATAAAGATAAGGATAAGAAGGAAGATAGAAAAGAAGAAAAAGAAGAAAAAGAAGAAAAAGAAGAAAAAGAAGATATTAAAGAGGATAATTTAGAAGAAAAAATAGAAAATAAAGAAGAGAAAGAAGTGAAGGAAGAAAAAACTAATCAAGAGGAATAATAATAAAAAATTTTTGAGATATTAAAATATTAAATAAAAATTATATGCAGCAAATTATTGTTCTTGGTCATAAAAATCCTGATACTGATTCTATTGTTTCAGCATTTGTTTTAGCAGAAATTTTAGAAAAAAAGCCGGGAATAATGCCTTGGTTTAAAGGTTTTAAGTTTAAATCTGGTCGAGCAGGAGGTTTAAATAAAGAGACAAAATTTGTTTTTGATTACTTTAAAGTTTCTTCTCCTTGCCTGGTTAAAAGTGTTAAAAATAAAAATGTAATATTAGTAGATCATAATGAATTTAAACAAGCAGTTGAAGGGATAGAAGAAGCAAATTTAATGGGCATAATTGATCATCATAGTTTAGAAGGAGTAAAAACTAACTCTCCCATTCTTTATTATAACGAGCCAGTTGGAAGTACTTCTACCATTATTACTAAAATTATTTTTAAAAACAATATTAAGATAAATAAAAAAATAGCTGGTTTATTGTTAGCAGCAATTTTATCAGATACTCTTAAGTTTACTTCTCCAACAACAACAGAAGAAGATAAAAAAATTGCTAAAGAATTAGCGAGGATAAGTAAGGAAGATATAGATAGTTTATCTGTAAAGATGTTTAAAGCAAAATCAGATATAAGCGGTATATCTGTCAAGCAAATTATCAGTCAAGATTATAAAGAATTTAAAGAAGGTAATAAAAGTTTTGGAGTTGGGGTTTGGGAAACAGTAGATCCATCTGTTTTAGAAGAAAAGAAAGAGGAAATATTAACTGCTTTAGATAAATTTAAAAGAGAACGAAAAGTTGATTTGATATTTTTTGCAATTGTTGATGTTTTAAACAGGCACAGCAAGATGTTTCTTATTAGTGAAGATGAAAAGAAGGTTGCAGAAAAAGCATTTAAAAGAAACAGTGAAGATAACTTGCTTTTTCTACCAAATATTATTTCAAGAAAGAAACAAATGGTGCCTCCATTAAAAGATGAAATTTTCAATCAATAAACTACCAAAAAGTCAAGTTGAAGTTGATTGTCATCTCTCAATAGGAGAGTTTAATGTTTTTTTTGAAGAAGCGCTTTTAGAATTGGGAGAGGATTTAGAAATTAAAGGATTCAGAAAAGGGAAAGCTCCTAAAAATATTGTTGAACAATATTTAGGAGTAGAAAAAATTTTAGTAAGAGCAGCAGAAAAAGCAATTAGTAGTAGTTATAAAAAAATTCTTCAAGAGAATAATTTAGAGCCAGTTTCTCGACCAGAAGTAAGCATTCAAAAATTGGCTAAAAATAATCCATTCTCCTTCAAAGCAAAATTTTTTGTTTTACCAGAGATTAATCTACCTGATTATAAAGATATTGCTTCTAAAATAAAGAAAAGAAAAATAGAAGTGAACAAAGAAGAAGTGGAGGATTCTATTCAATGGCTCCAGAAATCACGGGCTAAATTTAGTTTAAAAAATGGCCCAGCAGAGAAAGGAGATTTTGTTGAAATAGAATATCAATCACCTAATTTTAAGAATTTTAATAACGGAAATGTTATTACTGATGCTTTTATATTAGGAGAAGGAAAATTTCTGCCGGGTTTTGAAGAGCAGTTAGTTGGAATGGAAGCTGTAAGCGGAAAAAACGAGAAGGAATTTTCTTTAGAAGTACCTAAAGGACATTCATTGGAAAAGTATGGAAAGAAGATTGAGTTGAGAGTAAAATTAAAAGCAGTTCAAAAAGTAGAACTGCCAGAGATTAATGATGAATTTGCTAAAAGTCTGGGAAACTTTGAAGATTTGACTGCTTTAAGAAAGAGTATTGAGGAAGGTATTAAGACAGAGAAAGAACAAGCAGAATCTTTAAGAGTTAAAGAAGAGATATTAGAAAAAATTAGCCAGGCTACTGAATGTGAATTACCTGCTTCTTTAGTAGAACGAGAACAAGAGCAAATGTTAGAAAATTTTAAAAATAATATCTTAGAAAAATTTAAAATATCTTGGGAGGATTATCTGAAAAGCGCTTTTTTGGATAAGGGAGACGGTGAGAAAAAAGATTTTTCTCCTGAAGAAATAAAAAAGAAAGAGGAAGAGATAAAAAAATCTTTTTTACCTCAAGCAGAAAAAAATATTAAAAAGTTGTTAATTTTGAGAGAGATTGGAAAAAGAGAGGGAATTGAGGTTTCTGAAGAAGAAGTAGAAGAAGTAATTCAAGAAGAATTAAAAAATTATTCTTCGCCGGAAGAAGCAAAAATGAAATTAGGTGTTGACCCTGAAGAATTAAAAGAGTATACTAAAGAAAGAATAAAAAACGAAAAAATTCTTTCTTTATTAGAAAATTTTACTTCTTCCAAAGAGAGTTAATGATAATATAATAAATAAAGATGATTTATAAATATGATTTCTAATTTAGAATTAAACATTAAAAATTCAGCTCTTGTTCCAAGTGTTTTAGAAAAAACGCGGTATGGAGAGAGGGCGTATGATATTTATTCTCGTTTGTTAAAAGAGAGGATTATTTTTTTAACAGGGCCAGTGAACGACACTTTGGCGAATTTAGTCATTGCTCAAATGTTATTTTTAGCCAGTCAGGATCCTAAGAAAGATATTCAACTTTATATTAATACTCCTGGAGGATCTGTGACAGCAGGTTTGGCAATTTACGATACGATGCAATATGTAAGTTGTCCAGTGGCTACTATTTGTTTTGGAATGGCTGCTTCAATGGGAGCAGTATTACTTGCTTCCGGAGAAAAAGGAAAAAGGTTTGCTTTGCCGAATGCTGAAATAATGCTTCATCAAGTTGCTGGTGGAGCCAGTGGTGCGGCAGTAGAAATTGAAATAACAGCTAAACAAATTGTAAAAATTAAAAATAAAATTAATAAAATTTTAGCAAAGCATACCAAACAACCATTGAAAAAGATAGAAAAAGATACAGATAGAGATTTCTATCTTTCAGCCGAAGAAGCAAAAGATTACGGTATTATTGATGAGGTTATAAAGCCAAAATCTATTTAAATAATTTAGTCAAAAAAATAATTTCTAAAAAATTATCCCCGCATATTTAAATCTAAAATGCGGGGATAATTTTTTGTTCTCTGTTTTTTTATTTTTGTTTTTAAATATTATTTCACTTGCATTTTAGATAATTTAAGTTTTAGAATTTATTGTGGCAGAGGTCGGGGTCTCCCCATGTTTAAATTTATCTCAAATCTCAAATCTCAAATACCAAATCTTAAAAGAAATTTAAACTCAAAACTCAAAGCGCACAAAGCTTAAAGCTACAGCGTAAAACTTAAAACTATTTTTTATTTAAATTTAAAATCCTAATTTCTCCGCCCGAGGCGGACAGGTTAAATCCTTCACCCCGTAAAGAAATCAAAGATTTCTAACGGGGTAAACCCCGTAAAGAAGTTAAAGATTTCTAACGGGGTAAACAATATCAAAATTCAAATATCCAAAATTCAAAACGAATACCCTCCTCATTACTCTTCCCCCTTCTGGGGGGATTTCTTCTCCCTTCTTCTCCCCTTTCTTTGGAGGGAGGCATCTTCTTCCTTTCTCTTCCTCCCCTTCCTTTCTTTTTACATTTCCTCTCCCTCCTCTGGAGGGGGAGGATTAAGGTGGGGGTGGTTTTATTTCCCATCCCCCTCCTTTTTCCTCCCCCTTCCCAAAGGGAAGGGGGAGGAAAAAATAGAGGGGATTTATTCTCTTCTCTTCTCTTCTCTTCTCTTCTCTTCTTTTCTTTTCTTTTCTTTTCTTTTATTTTATTTTATTTTATTTTATTTTATTTTTTTTTTTTTTTTTTTGGTTTTGATTTTTTTTCTTCTCTATTCTGGAGGAGAGGATTTTTTCTCTTCTCTCCTCTCCTCCCCCTCTTCTATAGGGGGAGGATTAAGGAGGGGGTGGTTTTCTTTTGAATTTAGGATTTATTTAAAATTTTGAATTTATTTTGATTTTCCTAATTTAAAAATAATATAATTATCTAATAACCTTTAACTTAAATTTTAAATCTTACAACTTAAACTTAAATCTTAAATTTTAAGTTATCATATCAAGTAATTTACAGGTTTTGATTGAATAGTTAAAAATGACACGGATATTATTTTGGTTAGATTTTAAAATGTTTGGTGTATTTTCTTTAATTTATGTATAAAATTTGGTAAGATGATAATAAGAAGAATTTGTCTTGATTATTTTTAAATGTAAAATTTCTGTCTTGCTAAAATTTTTCTTTATTGGTTTTTATTATCAAATATAATTATGTTTATTGATATAAAATATGTATGAATAAAATAATATCAAAGCTTAATTCTAAGAAAAAATATCTTCAAATTGCGCTTAATAGTACTCTTGAAGAAGCGCAAAAAATAATTGCTCAAATTCCTATTAGCGACAGAATTTTAATTGAAGCCGGCACACCACTTATTAAACGGTATGGAGAAGAAGGAATAAGACAAATTAGAAAATGGTATGAACAGCGTATTTGGGGAGAAACAATAGAATCGCCAGAAATATCATCTGTTTCTTTCAACTCTTTAATTTCACTGTTTTTTGAAAATTATTCTCAATCTAAAATAACTAAAAAAATACCATCAAATTCGAAAATAATTCCCTATATTGTGGCAGATTTAAAAATGATGGATAGAGGTGAAACAGAAGTTGAAATAGCCGCTTATGCTGGCGCTGATGCTGCAGTAGCGCTTGGACATTCTCCAATCGAATCTCTTAACGCTTTTGTTCAAAAATGCGAAGATTTAGGTTTAGACGCAATGATAGATATGATGAATGTTGAATATCCTTTATCAATATTGCGACAATTAAAAAAACTTCCTCGCGTAGTAATTCTTCATCGAGGAGTTGATGAAGAAAGATTTAACAAAGAAAAACAAATTCCTCTTCATGAAATTAGAAGAATTAAAAGTAATTATGATATTTTGATTGCTATTGCTGGCGGTGATACATTAAGAGAAGCACAACGGGCAATATTTAATGATGCAGATATTGTAGTTGTTTGGAAATCTTTTTTTCAAAGTAGCGAGGATACCGCAAATCTTGCAGAGCAATTCCTTAAAGAAGTTAAATAAATTATTCTTTAGGTTTGTTTTTAAAAAAATTAGAGAGAGATTTGATACCTTCCATAAATTCAATTGGCAGGGCAAAAAGTACAGTTTTTGAAGGATCAGGATTAATTTTTTCAATTGTTTGAAGAGTGCGCAAAGAAATACCACCAGGAGCTGAATTAAGAACTTGCGCCGCTTGAGCCAATTTTTCTGCCGCTGTATATTCACCTTCTGCTTGAATAATAATTGCGCGGCGTTCTCTTTCTGCTTCTGCTTGTTTTGCCATCACTCTTTTCATATCAGCCGGCAGTTCAATGTCCTGAATTTTAATTGTAGAAACATCAACACCCCAGGGATCGGTTGCCACATCAACGATTTTTTTTATTTCTTCGGCAATTTTATCTCTTTCAGAAAGTAAGAAGTCCAGTTCTACTCCACCAATTACATCTCTTAAAGTTGCTTGAGCATAAAGAGCAACTGCATGGCGGAAATTTTGGATTTCCAAAACAGCTTTTTCTGCATTATCTACTTTAAAATAAACAACGGCATTAATACCAACTGTAACATTGTCTTTTGTAATAACTTCTTGTTGAGGAATATCAACAGTTGCGATACGCAAATCAACTTTAATCATTTTTTGAATACCAGCAAATATCCAAGTTAAACCAGGTTGTCTCGTGCTTGTATATTTTCCAAGTGTTAAAACAACACCTCGTTCATACTGATTAACTACTCTTAAACCAGCAATAATAAAAAAAACAATTATTCCGATTAACCACAAAAATAGTATTGTCATATATTTTTATTATATAAAATTTAATATTATTTTCCGGATTATTTTTTACGACCTTTTATATTTTAGGAGAGAAAGTTTAAAAAATAAAATATAATGAAATTTGCAGTATATTCTTTTATATAGAATTTGCGTCTGAAATTATAAGTGTGGTTATACAATTCCGCTCGAACTTATTTTATCAAAAATTCTTGAGAAAGAGAAGGTTTGCCGCGCCTTCGGCGCGGCTTAACCCACCCAGCGGCTCGCCCCGCTCACTGCGGGGCAGGCAAAGCCCGCAAAAATTTCTATTTTTCTTTTAAGGAC
>CAZPFE010000027.1:0-6058 GCA_964585805.1 uncultured Candidatus Saccharibacteria bacterium
ATGTTCCTGAAACATCTAACTTGTAAGAAGGATTTGTTGTTCCTATTCCTACATTTGAGCCACTCTGATATATAATTGAATTAGATAATTTTGTTTTTTTACTCCATTTAGGAATATATCCTGCCCCACCAGAACCATCTATCCCTCCACCTCCAACAATTATTGCTTGACTACTACTACCTGTTGTTATCTCACTCAAACACTTTCCCCCATTAAGAGATGTACAAATATCCCCAGTCGCTTGAATTTTCCCTTCAACAGTTAGCTTTGCGCTTGGAGAAGATGTTCCTATTCCTATATTACCAAAACTATCAATAGTTAAAGCAACTCCTCTCTGATAAAAATCACTAATAGAAGAAGGACCAATTTTATTTAAACCAAGAAACCTTGGTACTCTATCTAAAACGCCTCCAATAGAAACTACACTATTATTTAAACTCTCTTTTATTTCTTTTAATTCTTGCTCATTTTGAGCAACGCAATTACCGCTACTTAAACAAATAACACCTGATTGATCTGGTAAAATATATTTCCTGTTTGCGGTTAGATTAGTAGATTCCAATAGTGCCCTAAACTCACCTTTAGTTAAGAAAAGCTTCTTTAATTCAATCCCTTCTTCGACCTTCAATAATCCTTTTATATCAACATCACCATTAATGTTTGTTGTAGCATTAATGGTTAAGTAAGCGTCTTCATTTTCTTTTTTTGGTTCTGATTTTTCATCAGAATCTGAATCTAAAAACGAAAATCGAGATAATTTTTCTAAATTTTTTCCTTGTCTAACTAATTTTTTTTCTTGTTTAAAATTACTAACTGTTGCTAATTGAGCAACAATATCTTTTTCTACTTTAACAAAACCATCTTTTATCCCTTCTATACCCTCCTTAAGAGTATTTAAACTAATATCCCCCTTGTTTAAATTAGAAACTGTCTGAAATAACTCTTTTAATCCTGAACCCTTAGCAAAAAAAATAGGAATAAAAATTAAATCTAAAACTATAAAAAATATAATAAAACCCTTTTTCAAATAGGAAACTAATTCCATAAATCTCTCTTTTCCTTCACGAGAAACAACAATATTATTCTTTTTTTTCTGTTCATCTATTGATGAAACTACTGAAATATCCCTAACCTCTTCTTTTTTATCTTCATTTATAAATTTATAGTATTCATCACTATCTACTTTAATATCTTTCTCTATTCTTTCTTTTGACCTTTCTTGAATTTCTTTTTTAATATCTTTAATTTTTTTCCCTTCTTTTAATTTTTTATCAATATCCACTAATAACTCAACCACTGATTCCGGATAAGCGCCTTGAGAGGGCTTACCGTTAAAAGACTTTCTTCTTGCATAAGGTAAAAGTCCTATTTTAGTATAATACCGCAAACGATTGCGCGGATCAGCCTTGCCAAAATCAACACCTAAAAGCCTGCAACGCTCAATAATTTCATCTATACTTATAAGATTGTCTTTGTCTTTTTTTAACTCTTCTGCCACTGTGTAAATTTTAGTTCTATATTATTTTATTATTTCTATGATAAAAATTATAAAATTACTGTCAACAATAAAAAATTTCCGTAAAAGAAAATTATAAACCTAAAAAAATCCTCACTTTATTATCACTTACCTCTAAAACACCTCGCTTAAATTTATAATTAATTTTACCTCGAGGAAGATATAAAGTCAAAGTATCAAAAATCAAAGAAATAAAATTTGTGTGATTAGGAAGAATATCAAATTTACCCAAATGATTTTTAGAAGAAATAGCTCTTGCTTTTCCTTGAAAAGAATCTTTACCTGTAACAGGAAGCCAAAGAAGTTTTACCTCTAAAAATGCGTTTTTCATAAGAAAAATTTAAAATTTATTTTTTTAATTCATTCACATCTCCTATATTAAGGAAATATTCTTCTGGAACATTATCAAATTCACCTTCTAATATTTTCCTTACTCCTTCTACTGTCTTTTCTCTTTTAACATATTGACCCTTTCTTCCTGTCTGATCAGAAACAACAAAAAAATCTTGACTCATAAAATTTAATAATTTTCTCGCCCGTTTATAAATAATTCTATTTTCTATTGATAATTCTGCCTCACCTACAATAGAGACAATTTTCTTAATTTCTTCATATCTTTCCAAAACTTCTTTAGCTCTAAGATAAGTTTCGTAATGCTCATTCCCTAAAATATCAGGATCAACAACCGAAGAAGAAGAAGACAAAATATCAACTGCTGGTCTTCTGCCTTCTTGGTAAACATCTCGTGATAAAACTACTAAAGAATCAAAATATGGAATAACTGCTTGTACTGCTGGATCACTCATATCATCTGCAGGAACATAAATTGCTTGAATACTGGTAATAGTTGAATCGTTAGTAGATACAAGCCTCTCTTCTAATTTACCTATTTCACTTACCAAGGTTGGCTGATATCCTCCTTCTGAAGGAACCATTGATAACAAAGCAGATAACTCGCTACCTGCCTGTAAAAACCTATATATATTATCAACAAAGAAAAAAACATCTTTTTTCTTTACATCTCTAAAATACTCTGCAACAGCAACTGCTGTCATTCCTACTTTAAATCTTACACTTGCTGATTCATTCATTTGACCAAAAACTAAAACTGAAGAAGGTAAAACATTATTATTTTTAAGTATTTCATAAAGTTCCTGTCCTTCCCTTAATCGCTCCCCTATACCAGCAAAAACAGAAATGCTCTTTTGAAAAAAAACTGTATTATGCATCAGTTCTGTTAATAAAATAGTTTTTCCTACTCCTGCGCCACCAAAAATTCCTAATTCTTCTCCTCTTCTTAAAGGAGTAAAAAAATCAATAACTTTAATCCCTGTTTCAACAATTTCCTTCCTAAAACTAACATCTTGATAATCTAACGGTGGGTGTTGGGTTAGCCACCTTTCTTTAGTTTTTAAAACGCTCCCGTCTAACGGCTCTCCAAAAACATTTATTACTTTTCCTAATAAATCTTCTCCAACAGGCACATTTAAAACTTTTTTAGTTCTTACTACTATTGCTCCTCTATATAAACTATCAATATTTCCAAAACAGATAGCAGTAAAGGTTTTTTCATCTACAGCACTATAAACTTCAAATTTAATATCAGGATTTTCATCCAACTCCAAAATTTCTCCCGGAAATAATCCACCAGACAAAAATTCTATTTGGACTACCTCTCTTTGAATTGAAATAATCCTCCCTTTATTATGATGGTTCACTTTTTTGAATTCCATAATGAAAACGCATTAAAAAATTCTACTTGTGTTTTATTTATTTCCTGCCATTCTAATTTTTTCTTAATTATCTCCATTTCTTTTTTTATTTTCTTCGCATTTTCCCCTGCTTTATACATAGCAACCATTCGCGTAGCATACTTTGCTAAAGAGTGCTCTAAAATCGCCTGATGTAATAAACTTGCCATAATCTCGGTTTCAAAAAACTCAAAAACCGCTTCTGGAGAAGGTTCAAAAAGATATTTCTTAATTTTTTCGGGTATCTTTAAATCTTTTTCACTAACATTTCCCTTAATACTACTCTTTGCCACAACCTGACTTAAAATAGTTCTAAAACGACCATGAAAAACAATAACCTCTTCATAATCCTTAATAAAGTCCACTATTGCTCCAATTTCCTCTTTTTTAGGATTAGCATCATCTAAATTGAAATAATAAAAAGAAGATTTACTCATTCCATAACTTTTTGCTAAATACCTTCCTATTTTTCCTACTATTATTAAATCCAAATCTTCCTTTTTCCATAAATTATAAACTTGGGACCAGATATCTAATATCAAATTACCATAAAAAAACTGATTTGCAGAAAGAAAAATTAATCCTTTTTCCCGTTTCTTTTTAAGGAAATAATTTTTCTTATTTTTTCTATAAATTTTATTTAACGAGGCAAGATATGACTCTTTCACATAATGATAAACTTTTGCTATCTCTGCAGTAAACTCCCTATTCATTAAAACACTTTCCCTAATTTTCATCATTTTTAAATACGCTGTTTTTTGATAAACATTTACAATAGAACCGATTGTGGAAACCATTGCTAAGTCTTTTTTAATTTTTCTTAGAGAGGTCATAACAGATTTGAACAATTTTAGGAGATATATCTCGACAAAAAAACTTTAATTCTTCCAATGTCTCTATTTTTTTAATTTCTTTCTCTATCTCTCTCAGTTTATTATCTTTATAACCATCTAATATTTGTTTAATCATTAACTTCATCAAATGATGAGAAATACCCTCCCAAAAACCAGAAATTAAAAGACCAAAAAGCAATAACTGGATTTCTCTAGAAATTATAATTTTTGCAGATTGATTAAGAAGGATAAAAATTTTTTCTCCAAAATCAATCACCTTTCTTGTATCATCTGGTAATTCTACTCCAAATTGAGCAACACCAGAAACAGATTGATATTCGGCTATCTTTTTTCTAATAAACATCGCTACTTCCTTGTCTATCATTTTTTTTGTTTGATTACCTACTCGTGAAACAGACAAAAAAGCATTGATTGCTGGTCTTCTTCCTTTTTTAAATTCATCAGAATCAAAAAAAATATGTCCGTCTGTCATTGCCATTAAGTTTGTCTGGATATAACCTGAAATATCATTATCTGAAGTTTCAGCTACTGGAAAGGCGGTAATACTTCTTTCTTCTCCATTTTCATCTTTAATATTACCTGCTCTTTCCAATAAAGCGGCATGTATATGAAAAATATCTCCAGGATACACAGACCTACCTGGTGAACGCTTTAAAAGTAATGAAATTTCTCTATAAATTTTAGCATGAATAGTAAGATCGTCAAAAATAATAATAACATCATTTCCTTTATCTCTAAAATATTCTGCAATTGTCATTGCTGTATAAGGAGCAATATAAATACTTGTACTTGTATCGCTTGGACTAGCCACCACCATAACTACTTTTTCAAAAACACCCACCTCTTTTAAATATCTTTCTACCATTTTTACTTGAGAAGTTTCTTTACCTATAGAAACATATACACAAATCACTCCTTTCCTTGCCTGGGAAAAAATTGTTTGCAAAAGAAAAGTTGTTTTTCCTACTTTACTATCTCCAATTACTAATTCCCTTTGACCATATCCTATTGGAACAAGCAAATCAACCACCATTATTCCTGTTTCTAAAAATCTTTTAACTCTTACTCTTTGAAATATATCAGGCGCTTCTCTATTGACACTTAAATAACTCCTTTTACCTCTTATTGGACCTAAACCATCTTTGGGCCCACAAAGAGGATCAATAATCCTTCCTAATAAATTATCACTTACTAAAATTTTAAATGACTCTCCGGTACGAACAACTTTCTCTCCTGTTTCTATGTTTTGATTAAAAAACATAAAAACATCAATCGTTTCTTCATCTAATCTATAAACCATCCCTTTATTCCCTTTTTCTGTAATAATCATCTCATTTGGTTTTGCTCCTGGTAAACCCTCTATTTTTACAATAGAACAAAAAACAGAAACAACTTTTCCAATTTCTCCTATTTTTTTTAAGTAAAAATTAAATTCATTCATAGAATTAAGCAACTTTTCTTTGAAATACTTTTAAAACTGCTTTATTAATTTCTTCACCTAAAGAAAAATCACGATAATGCCCCTTATACTCTATTATTGCTCCTCCTATCAAAAAAGGATTTACTATTAAATCTAAAATTATTTCTTGATTCGTCTCTCTTTTAAACCATTCCTTTATTTCAAAAAGAAACTTTTGAGAAGGAGTAAAGGCTAACTTTAAAGAAAGTTGAGGTAATTGTTGAAAATAATCAGCAATTTCATCAAAAAAAATAATTTGCTGAGAAGCAGAGTTAGGAAAAAGACCATTTTTTTCTAACTCCTGAATATACTCCCAAAAACCTGCCTCTACTTTTCCTTTTATTCTTTTAGAAAACGATTTATTCGTCTCTTTAAAAACAAAACTTTTTGCAATTTCTATTTGTTCAAGAAAAGAAATAAGATCTTCTTTAGTTAATATATTCTGATTTAAATCATTTAATATCTTTAATTCCATATC
>CAZPFE010000027.1:6068-7744 GCA_964585805.1 uncultured Candidatus Saccharibacteria bacterium
TCCATATCCTCTCATATTTTAATCTATTTAATAAAAATACCTTCTTTTTTTGCTTTTTCCAAAGCCTCTATAACCAATCTTTCATGAGTAGAAATATCAATTGCTTTTCCTAAAACTTCTTTTGCAACTTGGGAAAGTATTTGATAAATTTCTTTATCTATCTTTTTTATTTGTTCTTTTTTATACTCTTCAATCTCTTTCTCTAATTTAATAAGTTTTTCTTTTGTTAAGTTTTCTATATCAAAATAAAATTCAGATATTTTCCTTGAAGCGCTTTCTTCAACCTCTTTAGATACTGCTTTAAGTTCTCTAAACATTTTTTCTCTTGCCCGTAAGTAATCGTTTCCAAATTCTTTCATTTCTTTTTCTGCTTCAACTAACAATCTATCCCTAATTTCTTTATTTATAATCGTCAACTCACTAATTTTCTCTCTCGCAGAATCAAGTAAAATTGGAATTTGGCTTCTGTAAGAATTTATCACATCATCACTAAAAGAATCAACTTCTTTACTAAATCTCTCAATTCCTTCTCTTATTTCTTTTTCTATTAATTTCTCTAACTTATCCTCAAATTTTCCCGACACTTTAAGATATCTATATCCCTCTCCTTCTTTTTTATGAAAAGATTGAAGAACAAAAACAAGATAAATAAGAATTATTAAAAACAACCCAAAAAATAATAAAAAAACGGAGAAAAAAATTTGTTCATTTAACATAAATTTATTTTAACTTATTCTTTATTTATATACTAAAATAAACAAAGTAAGAGCCAATCCTCCAAGAGTTAAAATAACAATACCTAATAAATTTAAAATCATTGCTAAATGAATACTTCCTTTTGCTAATGGATTTCTCCCAATTGCTTCTACTCCTTTTTGAAGAGACCTAACAAAAGCAAAAAATCCTGCAAAAAAAATACCTATTCCTAAAAAAGCAGCTGAAATATAACGTAAAACTTGCGGAACATTCTCTGGCTTCTTTAATTCATTCATAACCCCTGTCACCATACCTGAAAGAGATTTTTTTGCTGAAGCCACTTCAAGATACTGAATATTTGTCTCAATTTCAACCAATCCTTCATCTTGATTTAAATCTGATAATGCTTTACCAATAACAAAACCAGATTCAGTTGCCCTTTGACCAATACCTGGCTTAGTAGAGGAAGTAATAAAATCACCTTTCCTTATCTTCCCATTTAAAAGATTGCTCGCCCTAACTAAAGTGCGACCTGAAAAAATAACCGGCACTGTAGATTGTTCAGAACGCCCAAAGACCAAAATAGGTGATTTGCCAACTATACCTACTAAATTAGGATCATAAGGAACTCTAGAGCGAACAACTCCTTTTTCTGTTTTAGAAACAATATCTCCTACTGAAACTTGTTGATCAGCTAATTTTAAATTTTTAGCAATTGAAGAAACATCTACAGCCCTTAAATCTTGAAAAGTAAACACCAAAAGAAAAGAAAGAACAAATATTGTTACAATTAAAATACTTCTTTTTTTCATAATATTATCTCCTAAAACTCTTCTTTTTCTAATTCTTTTATTCTTTTAATTTATTATAAACTCCTTTTAAAGAGAAAACAATATTTCAATTTTTCCCCTTCTTTAACTTTGTTAAAGGAACATAAAATTTATAAACGCTATAAGAGGCAACTATCACTCCTATTAAAG
>CAZPFE010000028.1:0-7365 GCA_964585805.1 uncultured Candidatus Saccharibacteria bacterium
GGTAATATGTGCGAAACAATTTTTATAAAAAAGAATCTCTTTAATAAAAAAAGAAAATAGAATCCAATCTTTTAATTCTTGTAAAATAGAACAAATTTTTATCACTTCTAAATTAGCCTACCAAATCAAAAATAAAAGATTTGATCTTTTTAAACTTTGATTTTTTAAATAAAATTATTCCTCTATACAAATAATTTTTCTTTTTTCAGAACAATACTGACCTCTATAAGGAGTAAATTCTTCTTTTTCTCCATTCTCTATAATACCTTCCGATAATCCTCCTACTGCTACAGCATCAGTCAACATTCCACTTTTAGTATAACAAACAGGAAACTTTACTTTTTTTTCGGAATTAGGAATTGAGGAATAACCATCAACAAATTTCTCTCCTTTTGTCCAGTTTTGACAAGAAGATGTAAAACTATATCTTTCTGGCGAATATTCTTGATGTATAGAAGTTTCTCCGTAAATAAAAATACAATTTCTTTTACTTTTTTCGTTAATCCTCCCCAGCCACACACTTTGTAAATTATTAAAAAACTCATCACTTAAAAACTTTTTATTAAATGTCAAAGAAGAAAATAATCTTTCTAAAAAATTATTGAAATTCTTTCCTAATAAACGATGACAAGTCACTCCTCCATTTCTCTCTAATTTACCAGCAGATTTTGCTTCAACAAAAATTCCTTCTGTTCCTCTCGGAGTTTTCAGTAATCTCTCAACAGCTGTTTCTCCATCTTTATCCCCACCTAAAAAAGCATACCATTTCCCATCTAACCCTTGTTTCTTTGCTTCTTCTTGACATATCTTATCCGCTCCTTCAAATCCTCCTAAATCCCCTGAATAGCTGTTTGTAGTAATAAAAACTCTTCTAAGATTTGGTAAATCGTCTGGTAAATATGGCCATTCATTTTCCATTGATAATTTATCACAACTAAGAGATTTTGAATAGATAATAGCAAAACGCCCTGAATAAGCAATTTTATTTCCTGGACGCCATGGATATTCAAAAACAGCAATCCAAAATCCATCACCATATTCTTGTCCAAGATATATTTTCCAATCATACCTTCTTAAATTAGCATTCAAATTTTTAGCAATCCATTTTACTTCCTTTTTATCATTAAATAACACTATCCCTACCTTCTTCACATTTTTCGCAGACCAAATAATTGAATATGTCTTCCCTACTTCTAATTCTGCGCCACTTTTAGGACTTAAAACACGAATCGCTTTTTTTCCATGAGCAAAAAATAAATAAAAAAGAAAAATAAAAATTACCGAAATTCCTCCTATTAAAATAGCAGCTAAAATTTTTTCAGCGCTTATTCTTTGGATTAATTTTTCAAACATAAATGAATTGCTTTAAATTTAAATTAAAAATTAAAATGATTAATCAGCATTGATAAAACACGCTGGCTTTACCTGACTATTTATCTCCTGCCATTTTTCTTCTATACTCTCACTTTCATTTAAATAAAGAAAAGCAATAAAAAGATTTTTTTGATTGCCGCACTTCTCTAACCAACATTTATATTCTTCTGTCTTTAAAAGGTTAATGGCTTGCTTATCTTTTAAATCCTCATTCTCTACCTTTCCTATATATATTGTTTGATAATCATTCTCTTCTTTTTTACAAATTATAGCATAAATAGAATTTTGAACTGACTTTGTTATAACATAACTTCTTTCTAAAATATATGGACCAGAAAAATAAAATTTTCCTATCTTAATAACCTTTGGCGGAGGCGGAAAATTTGTATCAATTATCAAAGGTGGTGCCTCTTCTGTAATAATCGGCGGATTAAACATTCCTTGTTTTTTCAAAAAATAAGTCGTCAAAAAAGAAGTAAAAGAAATTATAAAAATTCCTAATAAACCATATAAAGAATAAAATAAAAATTTTATACCTTTCTTCTTTCCTTCTACTTCTTTCGAAAAAAAATAGTAATAAATACCTATTAATGAAACAATAAAAACCAAAGATAATAATATCCCTAAAATAATAAAAGGTAGATTCTTTATCAAAGTAGTAGCCATATATTTATTATTCCTTCTTTAATAAATTCACTATTTCTTTTCCAAATTCATTAGCAGCAAAAGGACCAGCCGCAGTTATAATTTTACCGTCAACTACCACTGGTTTTGATTGATAAACTGCTCCTTCTTTCTCTAAAATCTTAATTGCTGACTTATCTAACTCAGAACTCCAAACTGTTGCTTTTCTTCCTTTTAAAACACCAGCTTTTGCTAAAATTACGGGAGAAATACAAATAGCTGCTACAATTTTATTTTGGTTCAGTGCCACCTTTACTAAATTATATAATTTTTCATTATCTAATGCCTTAAGACAACCTCTACCACCACTCAAAACAACTGCCTCAAATTCGTCTAAATTTAGATTATCAATTGTTGTATCAACTTTTACCTCCCCTCCTTCTGATCCTATTGCTATTCCTTCTTGATTAGAAGCAGTAACCACTTCTATATTTTCAGATTGAAAAATATCTTTTGGAATAAAATATTCCTCATCACGAAAATCTCTAAAAGCAATAATCATTAAAATTTTTTTCTCTCTCATATTTTTTTTAAAAAACCTTTATTTTTTATTTATTTTACCTCAAATATTTCGCCTTCGCAATATTATGCTCTTGAAGTGTTTTACTAAAATGAAGCAAACTGTTTTTATCAGAAAGATAATACCAATAAGGAGTTTTTTTTGGTTTAATAGCCGCTTCTATGCTCTCCATTCCTGGATTACAAATAGGTGTTGGCGGCAAACCTTTATATTTATAAGTATTATAAGGAGAATCTATTTTAGTTTCTTCTGCAGAAATCTTTAACTTATTTTCTCCTATAATATAATTAATAGTAGCATCAACTTGCAAAGGCATATTATGTTCTAATCGTTTCCACAAAATGCCAGAAACAATCTTCTTATCTTCTAAAGTTTGGGCTTCTTTTTCTATTAAAGAAGCCATTATCACTATTTCTGAAATAGTTCTTCCTTGACTTCTAATTTCTCTTCTTAATTCATCTGTTAACTTTTTATTAAAATTATCCTCCATTCTCTTTGTAATCTTTTCAACATTTTCTCCATAATTAAATTCATAAGTATCAGGAAAAAGATATCCTTCTAACTGATGACTCTGGGCATAATTTATAAAACTATTAGCATTAACAATACCTTCTTTATCTAAACATTCAGCTATATCTTTAATTGTCCAACCTTCAAGAATGGTAATTCTTTTTTTAAAAACATCTCCTTTAGAAAATTTAGAAACTATCTGAGGAATATTTAGAGAAGGAGAAAGTTGATAAAATCCTGCCTGTAAACTCATTTTTCTTTGCAAACCAACATACAACTGAAAAATTAACCTTGACCTAATAAGACCTTCTTTTTCTAAATTAAAAGCAATATCCCTTACTCCCTCTCCTTTCTTAATTTGAAAAATGACTTCCTCTTTATTATTTGGATCTTTAGGAAAATAAATCTGTTTATAAATAAAAAAAACAAAAAATAGAAAAAAAAGAAAAATAAAAAATAAACTTATCCTTTTCATTTTTGTTCGTTATCACTTACTAAAGGTACAAAAAGAAAACCAGGAAAAACTTTTTCTTGAAAATTATTACCTTCTCTTTTGATAGAAACAATTGCTTCTCCCACTGGAGCAACTATTTTCCCTTTTTCTTTTAATTGTTTTTTCCAAGATTCAGGCACTTTTTTCTCTACTGCAGCTGAAGAAAGAATTTTATCAAAAGGAGCTTCTCTTGGACAACCATTCTGCCCGTTTAAAAGAAAAAACTTAGCTATTCCTTTCTTAATAAAATTATATTTTGCTGTGTTTTTTTCACCAAATTCTTTTAACTCTGGAATAATCTCCAAAGCAATAACCTTTCCTCCTTTCTTCTTGCTAACAATGTAACTCAATAAGGCAGTTGTCCACCCTGAACCAGACCCAATATCCAATATCTTTTCTCCTGGTTTTGGTTCTAACTCTTCAAGCATAAAAGCAACCACTGCTGGCTGAGATATTGTCTGTCCATAACCAATAGGCATTGGTTCATCAATTTCAGCCAGATATTTTATCTCTTCAGGCATAAAATCTTTTCTTTCTATTTTCCTGAACGCTTCTATAATCAGCGGCGTTTTTAACCATCTCTTTTCAATTAAATAATTAACTAATTCCATCCTAAAATTTAATTTTTGGATACTTTAATTTAAACTTTATCTTCTCAACTAACTTTAATCTGTGAAAAAACAAAACTCCATTTAAATGATCTATCTCGTGTTGAAAAACTCTAGCCAAAAATCCTTTTGCCTCTATTCTTATTCTTTTTCCATTTATATCTAACCCTTCAACTTCTATCTCTTTTGCTCTTTCTATTTCTAAAAAAATTCCAGGAAAACTCAAACAACCTTCTTCTCCTATCTCTTTTTCTTTGCTCATCTTAACAATCTTAGGATTAATTAACTCCAATATCCTCTCGCCTCTCAAATCAGTAGCAACCACAATAATCCTTTTAGACACTCCAACCTGAGGAGCAGCCAAACCTACCCCTTGCTTTTTAATCATTGTTTGAGCCATATCAACAATTAATTTTTTTGTTTCTTTATCTATTTCTCCCACTTCCTCTGCTTTTTTTCTCAAAACAGGATCATTAAATTTTCTTATTTCTAATATAACCATATAATTCTTTCTCTCATTTTATATTTTACAACATCTAATTTAACAAATCTATCCTACTAAATCCTATCCCCCTCCTATTTCTTCCCCCTTCCCTCTGGGAAGGGGGAAGATGCGAAATAAAAGGGGAGAATCTCCTCTTCCTTTCCTTCTTTCTCTTTTTACTCTCTCCCTTTCCCCCCCCTCCAAAGGAGGGGGGGGATTAAGGTGGGGGAGGTTTTTTCTTCTCCTCCCCCTTCCCAAAGGGAAGGGGGAGGATTGAAAGTAAAAAGGGGAAGATTAAGGAGGGGGAAATGATTATTCACTATCAATTTTATTTCATTATATTACATTTCAAGTTTTATTCAAACCTGCAATTATATCAAAATTTAAAACGCTTTTTCTATTATCCCGCCGCCCAAAAGCTCTTCTTCTTGACTTTTCTTATTTTGAAAAGAATAAAAAACTGCTGATTGACCTGGAGTTATTGCTTTTTGCTTTTCTAAAAAAGTAATTTTTATTTTTTGATTTTCTTTTTTAATTTCTCCCAAAGAAGGTTTCTGACGGTAACGAATCTGAATTTTTGCTTTTATTGGTAAATCAGGTTCTTTTCCTCTTAACCAGTTAACTTTTTTAATCACTAATCCTTGTTTGTATAAATCTTTTTCTTTTTTTGTCACAATTAAATGATTTTTCTTTAAATCTTTATCTAAAACCCAATAAGGACCACCAGAAAGACCTATTTTTCTCCTTTGGCCAATTGTATAAAACCACAACCCTTGATGTTCACCTACCTTATTTCCTGCTTTATCAATAATTAAGCCCGGTTTTTCTCCTAAATTTTCTTTTAAAAAACTATCATTGGTATTTTTAACAAAGCAAACTTCTTGGGACTCTGAAATATCAGCAACAGGAAATATCTTAAAACTCTTTGCTATTTTTTTTACTTCTTCTTTCAAATAATTGCCTAAAGGAAATAAAGAATAACGAAGATGAATTTGTTTTAACTGCCATAAAAAATATGACTGATCTTTATTTTTATCTTTCCCCCGCAATAAGCCAAAAATTTCTGAACCAAACCCTTCTTCTTCTAAAGCAACAAGCCGCACATAATGGCCAGTAGCAATAAAATCCGCTTTTCTTTTCTTTTTTATTTCCAACAAAGAATCAAATTTAATTTCTCTGTTGCAAAAAACGCAAGGATTTGGAGTAATGCCTTTTTGGTAAGAATTAAGAAAATAGTCAATTATTTTTGTTTTGAACTTTTTTCTCAAATCAATTATAAAAAAAGGGATTTTAAGGGTCTGCGCAATTCTTCTTGCTCTTTTCTCGCTTTCCTGAAAACCATCATACATTCTCATAAATACTCCCTCAACTTTATAACCTAATTCAGTCAATAAAAAAGCTGCTACTCCTGAATCAATCCCACCAGAAAGAGCAACAATAACTTTCTTATTTTTTTTAGGTTTTAGGAAGATATTTTTGGTAACCATCAATAAAAAATCTCCATTTACGATTAGCCCAATAAGAACCAGCGTATTCAATTCCAATTCTTTTAGTTGCTTTAATTTTTGATTCTTGGATTATTTCTCCTCTATCTTCTAACCAAATTCTCTGACTTCTAACCAAATTTTCCCCATAAAATGATTTGTCTAAACTTAAATAGCGACAAACTTTGCCCGGGCCATTAGTTTGATAAATATCTTCCTTCTTTTTTGGTTCAATAGCCCTAATAAGGACACATTCTGGCTCTTTTTCTTTGCCAGCAACAATATTAAATTGCCAATACATTCCATAAACAAGATAAATATAAATATGACCTCCTTTTAAATACTCAACCTGATTACGAGGAGTAATCTTTCCTTTATAAGAATGAGCCGCCTTATCTTGTGGTCCAACATAAGCTTCTGTTTCTATTATCTTGCCAGCAATCTGCTTCTTCTTGTTAATTTTTCTAACAATATACTTGCCTAAAAGACTTTTTGCCATTTCTAAAGCTGGTTGAAGATAAAATTCTTCCTCTAATCTTTTTCCCATAATTAATTTTTTTCTAATTTCTTTCTTCTTGCTTTTATTTTCTCGTTTGTCTCTGTTATTCTTTTATGCCTTTTTTCTAATTCTTGAGGAATAGCCATTTTATTTTTAGACAAATAATCATAAATGGCTTCACTTAAAGCATCTATCCCTAATAATGAACAATGAACCTTTAAAGAAGGTAATCCGCCCAATGCTTTTACAACTTGATTGCTGTTAATTTTCATTGCTTCTTCTAAAGTTTTTCCTTTTACCAAATCAGTTATTACACTACTTGTGCTAATAGCCGCCACACAACCAAAAGCTTCAAATTTAATATCCTTAATAACTTTCTCTTTTTTTTGGTTGTCGCCAACTTTAATATAAAAATACATTTCATCTCCGCAAATAATATTCCCTGCTTTTCCTGTCCCGTCTGCATTTTTCAATCGACCATAATTATGAGGATTTTTAAAATGATTTAAAACTTTTTTTGAGTAAAAATTATCTATTTTAGACATAATTTATTTATACTATCCAATCAATTCAATAATGAAATAAAAAATAATTTTCTAAAGTTATTTGAGTAAGTAGACCTCTCCTTGATCCTTCCCCTTCCTCTAAAGGAGATGTATTTCTTCTTCCTTTTCTTCCTTTTCTTCCTTTTCTTCCTTTTCTTCCTTTT
>CAZPFE010000029.1:0-7218 GCA_964585805.1 uncultured Candidatus Saccharibacteria bacterium
CCCTCCAGAGGAGGGGGAGGAGAAAGAAGAAGAAATCCTCCCTTTCCAGAGGAGGAAGAGGAGAGGAATAAAAAGAGAAGGGGAAAACCTTTCCCTCCTTAAAGAAAGGTGAAAGAATAAGACACCCTCCTCTTCAAAAGAAAAAAGAAAAATAAAAAAAGAAGAAGAAAATAAGTATAGAAAAGAGAATAAAAATAAAAGGACAAGAGAAAATTCAGATTAATAATCTTTTAAATTTAATTAAAATTTTAAACAAACAAGCCCTCTTTCAAAAAAGAGGGCTTGTTTGTTTTTTATATTCTATACTCTCTAATATTCTGGCATTGGAGGTGTTTGAGAATTATCTTTTTCTTCTTTTTTCTCAGCTACAACGCACTCAGTAGTTAAAAGAATACTTGCTGCTGAAGCCGCGTTTTGAAGAGCAGATCTAACAACCTTTGTTGGATCAACAATGCCTGATTTCATCAAATCTTCATATTCCATTGTTTGAGCATTGAAACCGTAATTCTCATTTTCTGATTCTCTGATTTTCTGGACAACAACTGCCCCATCAATACCTGCATTCTGAGCAATTTGGCGAACCGGTCCCTCTAATGCTCTTTTTAAAATATCAATTCCAATTTTCTCTTCTTTATCAACTTCTACCTCTTCTAACACCGCTGAAGCCCTTAATAAAGCCGTTCCTCCACCAGGAACAATTCCTTCTTCTACTGCTGCCCGGGTAGCAGCTAAAGCGTCTTCAATTTTGTGCTGTTTTGCTTTTTGTTCAACTTCAGTTGCTGCTCCAACCTTAATTACTGCCACTCCTCCGGCTAATTTTGCCAATCTTTCCTGTAATTTTTCTTTATCAAAATCAGAATCTGATTCTTTAATTTCTTTTCTAATCTGCTTAATTCTTGCCTCAATCTTTTCTTTTTCTCCTTTTCCTTCAACAATAGTTGTATTCTCTTTTGTGGAAACAACCCGCCGCGCTGAACCAAGCATATTTAATTCTACAGAATCAAGTTTTAAACCTTTCTCTTCAGAAATTACTTCACCGCCGGTTACAATGGCAATATCCTCTAACATTTCTTTTTTCCTGTCACCAAACCCAGGCGCTTTCACTGCTAAAGTGTTAAATGTTCCTCTTAATTTATTTACTACTAAAGTTGCTAAAGCTTCTCCTTCTACTTCATCAGCAATAATAACTAATTCTTTTTTGCCTGCTTGAGCAACTTTTTCTAAAACTGGCAAAATATCATTAATAGCAGAAATTTTTCTATCAGTTATTAAAATATAAGGATCTTCATAAACTGCTTCCATTCTTTCAGCATCAGTTATCATATAAGGAGAAATATATCCCCTATCAAACTGCAAACCTCTGACCACTTCTTTTGACAAACCAAAACCTTTTGATTCTTCTACGGTTATTACTCCATCTTTACCTACCTCTTCCATTGCTTCAGAAATTAACTCTCCCATCTCCCTGCTTTCGGCAGAAATGGTTGCTACCTGCGCCATTTCATCTTTTGTAGTTACTGGTTTTGCCATCTTTTTAAGAGCTTCAACAACTTTAGCAACACCTTTTTCTATTCCTCTTCGTATTGCTAAAGGATTAGCGCCAGCAGTCACATTCTTTAATCCTTCAGCAACCATTGATTGAGTTAAAACTACTGCTGTTGTCGTTCCATCACCAGCCACATCATTTGTTTTTTCTGCTACTTCTTTTACTATCTCTGCTCCTAAATTTTCCACTTTATCTTCCAGTTCAATTTCTTTAGCAATACTTACTCCATCATTAGTAATTGTAGGAGAACCAAAACCTTTATCCAAAACAACATTTCTGCCTTTCGGACCAATGGTGACTCGAACAGCATTAGCCAATTTATCAACTCCTGTTTTTAATTTTTTCCTTGCTTCTTCTTGATAAAGTATTTGTTTAGCCATATTTATTTTCCCTTTCAGTGCCTAAACATCCTAAAATTATTAAGATGCCTAAACACTGAAACGGTTTTATTCTTCAATAATAGCAAGAATATCTTCTTGTTTGGCAATCAAATATTCTTTCTCATCAATTTTTATTTCATTGGGTCCATACTTAGTAAACAAAACTTTGTCTCCGACCTTTACTTCCATTGGAATAATCTTTCCTGAAGAAGTTTTCTTGCCTGGACCAACAGCAATAACCCTGCCTTGTTCAGGCCTTTCCTTTTCTGCTGTTTGAGGAAGGAGAATGCCTGTTTTTGTTCTCTCCTCGCCTTTTATTGGCTCAATTAAAATATTATCTGCTAAAGGTTTTATCTTCATATTTTTTCAATAAACAACGAACAATGAAATTTATTGTTCGTTGTTCTTTAGTTGTTCTTTATTTTTTACTTATTTTTGCTAACCAAACGACCTTTTAGTTTTTATAGTCAGTTTAAATTTAGTTTATCTTATATTTTCATTTATTATTTTAACAATAAATTATTTTCTGTCAAGCACTTGACAAAATAAATTATGTATTGTATGTTTTAAAATAGCAAGTTAAAATAACAAAAAAGGAAGGAGGAAAAGAGATGAAAAAGAAAATCTTTATGGTAATGGTTATTGTAATTTTAACGATAATGATGGTACCCCCATCATTATCGTTTGCCCAGGATCCTTACAGTGCCTGGGCAAACATTTGGGGGGGAGGGAGATACCATTATTCCTCACCCCCCAACGTACAAGTAGTAACTACCCTCCCCGGTGGAGGGTATGTGATAGGAGGACAAAAGATAAGAATAATCACGATCAACTCGGCGGGTCAGAAGGTATACGATAACTGGCCCGCCGAGATCCTGTCCCAGATAATCAAATCGGGGACAATGCTGGGGATCTACTATCTCCAGCAAAAATAAAGAAAGAAGAAAAGAGAGACAAAATGTCTCTCTTTTTATTTTTAAATTCAAAATAAATAAATTTCTCAAAAGATTTTAATATACAATACAGATTTTTAATCCTGAAATAACTCCAACTTTATCCTTAAAACAACAAACATTTTATTGTATACTATTTAAAGCATCTAAATTTTAATTTAAAGTTTTGGAAAAATAAATATGAATTTATCAACGCCGGTTGAGAAAATCTCTGGAATTGGGCCAGTTTCTAAAAACAAACTAAAAAGATTGGGAATAAAAACAATTGAAGACCTTATTTTTTATTTCCCTCGCCGCTACGAGGATTTTTCTCATTTAGTTAAAATTTCGGAAATAAGAATCAATGAAATATGCACAATCAGAGGCAAAATTTTAGAAATTGAAAATAACCAAAGCTGGAAAAAGAAAATGATTTTAACGCGAGCAATTATTGAAGATGAGAGCGGAGCAATAGAAGCAGTTTGGTTTCAACAACCTTATTTAATCAAGACCTTAAAAAAAGGAGATTATCTTTATCTTTCTGGTAAGACGATTTTAAAGAAAAATAAAATTTATTTAAGTAATCCTGTTTATGAAAAAATAAACTTAGAAAAATTAAATCATAACCAAGGAAATGAAACAGAAATTATCTTAACTCATACAGGAAGATTAGTCCCTATTTATCCAGAAACAAAAAATATCTCTTCTAAATGGTTTCGCTCTATTTTAAAAATTGTTTTGCCAAAAATAAAAGAAAAAATTCCTGAAACTCTTCCAAAAAAAATTTTAGAAGAAACTAACCTTTTATCCAGACCTGAAGCCGTCTGGCAAATTCATTTTCCTGACTCAAAAGAAATGGCAGAAAAAGCCAAAGAAAGATTTTCTTTTGAAGACCTTTTTTATATTGAACTCTTTATCCTCCAAGAAAGAGCTCAATTGTCGCAAGAAAAAGCAGTTGCTTTTCCTATTAAAACAGAAATTATAAAAGATTTTGTTAATTCTTTGCCTTTTAAATTAACAAATGGTCAAAAAAAAGCAGCGTGGAAAATTTTAAAAGATATGGAAAAAGGAAAACCAATGAATCGCCTTCTTGAAGGTGATGTTGGTTCAGGTAAAACAGTTGTTGCAGTAACAGCAGCTTTAAATGTAATTAAATCTAACTGGCAAGTTGCTTTTATGGCTCCAACTGAAATTTTAGCAAAACAACATTTTAAAGAAGTAGCCAATCTTCTAACTGATTTCGGCGCAAATATCGGTTTATTAACCGGTAAACAAGATCTTCTTCGTTCAAAAAAATTAAAAAATGAAACAATTGAAATTTCCAGAGAAAAATTACTTGAAAAAACATTAAAAGGTGAAATAGATATCCTAATTGGAACTCATGCTTTAATCCGAGACAAAGTAAAATTTAATAAATTAGGATTGGTGATTTTAGATGAACAACACCGATTTGGAGTAGAACAAAGAGCAAAACTTATTCAACCTTCAAAAACAAACAGCAGTGACAATAAACGAATAATTCCTCATCTTCTTTCAATGACCGCTACTCCCATTCCCCGAACTCTTGCTTTGACAATTTATGGAGACTTGGATATTTCTTTAATTGATGAGATGCCAAAAGGAAGAAAAAGAATAATTACTAAAATAGTTAAACCAGAAGAACGAAAAAAAGTATATGAATTTATAAAAAAAGAAGTGAAAAAAGGCAGGCAGGTATTTGTCATTTGTCCGCGTATTGAAAAAAATGAAGAAGTGGAAGAAGAAAATAATAACATTAAAAGAAAAATTAAATCTGTTGAAGAAGAATACGAAAAGTTAACAAAAGATATTTTCCCTGATTTAAGAATAGGAATTCTTCATGGGAAAATGAAACCAAAAGAAAAAGAAAAAGTAATGGAAAATTTTAAAAATAAAAAAATTGATATATTGGTTTCAACCTCTGTAGTTGAAGTTGGTATTGATGTTCCAAACGCTACAGTAATGATAATAGAAGGAGCAGAAAGATTTGGTTTGGCTCAACTCCATCAATTCAGAGGCAGGGTTGGAAGATCAAGTTCTCAATCATACTGTTTCTTATTTACTAATTCTCCTTCTAAAAAAACTTGGCAGAGATTAAAAGCATTAATATCTTCTGAAAATGGTTTTGATTTGGCAGAGAAAGACCTAAAAATTAGAGGACCGGGAGATTTTGCTGGCGTTAAACAATGGGGGATGCCTGATTTAATAATGGATTCTTTAATGAATACACGATTAGTAGAAAAAGCCCGAGAAGCAGCAAAAAAAATACTAATTAACTCTCCTCATTTAAAAAAGTATCCTTATTTAAAAGCAAAAGTAGAAAAATTAAGAAAGAAAATACATTTAGAATAATACGTTATTTTCTTACTTTCTCAGTAACCCAAAAACCCATATAACGACCAAGCATCAGTCTTGTTTGAGCGTCTAAAGCAGGAAGAGAAGAAAAAATAATCATTGTGAGCGGAAAAAGAATCCAACCAAAAGCAAAAACTAAACATCTGGATTTTTTAAAAGAAGTGGATTTAGATGAAAGAATTGAAAAACTTAAATAAATAGAAAGGATAAGTCCTAACATAGAAATATTCATAATCTTACTTATAATACGCGGCAGATTGTAAGATATTGTTGTCTGGGTAAATTTTTCACCGCCTAAAACAAGAGGTAACCATCCTAAAAGAAAAATTAAAATACTGGAAGTTGCCCAAGTTATATGATCTTCAAGCAATGCGCTCCCTAAAATAATTTTTTTTCTAAGAGGAATTTTTTTATTTTTTAAAAAACCAAAAAAAATATAAGGAATATCATTAACCCCATATGCCCATCTTCTTTGCTGTTTATAAAGATTAATCATTGTTTTCCAAAAAGATTCCGCTACATTCATATCCATTGAAATAGGATAATGAAGAGGCTGAACCTTATAATCTCCATTGTATTTTAAAAAACATTGCCAAAATATTCTTGAATCATCAGGGACAATATTGGTTTGCTTAAAATCAACCTCTACCAATGTTTTAAAACTCATAGAATGAGAAGAAAAAGTTATAAGTCTGTGTTGTCTTTCTTGATTAATAGTATGCCAAAAAGTAGATGAAAAAGAAAAAATATAAGAAATAATTGGCGCTTGCCAAGCATTATTTATATAAAGAGGAATAGGTTGAAAACTTGTCCTTTCTGGGTTTTTAGATGTAAGGTAATAATAAGTTAAACAGCTGAAGTATTTTGGAAAAACACAAGTATCTACATCCAAAGAGGAAAAAATAATATTTTCATAAGGTATTTTAAGCGGATCTATTATCTTTTCTTTTGCTTTTCTTGCTGCCCAAGTTTCATTAGAGCCCTTACCTGCCAACTCCCCGGGTATATTGTCAGGATGCCAGGTAACTAAAAACCTAAAAAATTTTGAACCAAATTCTTCTTTTATAACACGAGCGGTTTTTTCAACAAAACTACGCGCTCGTTCCTCACAGGCGAGAACCACAATCATTCTTTCTTTAGGATAATCGCTTTTCTCTAAAAATTGAAAATTCTCTCTCACAATCTCTAATGGTTCTTTATACATTGGAATAATGATTAAGTGATATATTTTTTTCCAGTCAGCTTTTTTATCTTTCTTTGACAAGTTTGCTAATCTCTGCAACCAATTTATTTTTTTATTCTTTTCCATTTTTTTGTAACTAAACCAAAGATAAATAGAAAAATATATTGTTCTAAAAAACCAAAAAACAACAAAACAAATAATAAAAATAGCCACCCAAAAGGGCTTTTTCCAAGAAAGAAACACTGCTAACAATAAAATCAGCCAAGACATTGCCCCGGGGAAAATTTCAAATAACCTAAAAAGAAAACGCTCTTTACTATCTTCTAAATCGCTGGCTTTACCAATTTTTAAATAATAATCGTTTTTGTCTGTTCCCATTTCAAAAATCATTTTTTAAATCAAAAATTTAATACAAACTTACTAATTCTATATTTATAAACTGTAATTGCTAACTGATTTAGTAACCATTAAATGAGTAGTTAATTTTTAAGTAATTTGTATTCACTAATTAAATTTCAAATGTCAAATGTCAAAACTCAAATCCAAATCTTAAATCTCAAAACAAATTTAAGCACAAAGTGCAAAGCGCAAAGCCACTGCGTAAAACTTAAAGCCAATTAAAATTCAAAATTCTAATTTCTAAATCCTTCACCCCGTAAAGAAATTAAAGATTTCTAACAGGGTAAACAATTTCAAATTCAAATGTTCAAAATTCAAAAGGAATGCCTTCCCCCTCCTTACCTCCCCCTTCCCTCTGGGAAGGGGGAGGATATGAAATAAGGAGGGGGAAGATTAGGGTAGGGG
>CAZPFE010000030.1:0-6983 GCA_964585805.1 uncultured Candidatus Saccharibacteria bacterium
AAAAATTTTTCAGCAACAAAGCCCAAGCAGACGGGCAAAAAATGGAGGGGGTTTGAGGGGGAGGAAATTTTTTGCCCGTCTGCTTTGCCGCGCGTAGCGCGGCATGGGGTGGGAAGTGGCTCTCTTTGCGTCAGCAAAGAGGCAAAGCCCGTAAAAATTATTCCTTTTTAATTGAAAAATTTTGCGCGCGCTCTTAAAAGAAAAATAGAAATTTTTGCGGGCTTTGCCTGCCCCGCGTCAGCGGGGTTGAGCCGCTGGGTGGGTTAAGCCGCGCCGAAGGCGCGGCTACCTTCCATCAATCAAGAATTTTTGATAAAATAAGTTCGAGCTTGGTTGTATAACCACACCGAAACCTGACTTCTGGGCTTTGAGAGAGCCATTTTATTTTGTGGGCGGCGCATAGCGCCGCCCACAAAATGATTGGCAAAAAGCCATTAAGTCATATTCTGGTGCCCTTAGTAGGATTCGAACCTACATTTCAGGTTCCGGAAACCTGCGTTCTGTCCATTGAACTATAAGGGCTCTTTATTTTTCAGCGATTAAATATATATTCGCCTTTACTCCTTTTCCTGCTTCCCAACAATTTTTAATTTTAAAACCGGTTTTTTTTGCTAAAAATATAATTTCTTTTTTAGTAAAGCAGTGAAGATAGCGGTTTATTAAGATATTTCCCTGATTGTCTTTCCAAGGAAGAAAAATATCTTTAAAATCAAGATTTGATTTACCGATTATTTTTAAAAAACTGTATTTTAAAATTAACTTTAAACCAGTTTTTCTTTTCCATAAATTCCAAACTCTTAAAATTAATAATCCTTTTGGTTTTAATACTCTAAATATTTCTTGAAGATATTTTAGACGAAATTCTTCAGTAGGGATGTGATGTATAACAGCGATACTATAAACTTTATCAAAAAAATTATCAGTAAAAGGAAGTTCCAGAGCGTTTGCTTTTTGAAAAGTAATGTTACTATAATTTTTGTATTTTTCTTGGGCGATTTTAATTAATTTTTCTGAAGAATCTATTCCATAATAATCAATTTTTTTATTTTTTAAAGCTTCGGCTAAACGGCCATTAGCACAGCCAGAATCCAAAATTTTGTCTCCTTCCTGAATATATTCACTTAACTTTTTAATGTCTTCCGGCAAATAAGATCTTGTTCTTGTATAATCTTGAGCGATTTTGTTATAATTCTTGATAGTTTGATTTATAATAAATTCAGCATATTTTTTATCCATAATTAGTTGTAAAAATAAACTTTAACAATTTAAATTTCCCCACTTTTCTTTTTATTCTTTTTTTCTTCTTTCTTTTCTTTCTCTCCTCCCTCTCCTCTGGAAAGGACTCTCTTTCTCATCCTCCCCCTCCAGAGGAGGGGAGGATTAAGGAGGGGGAGGTTTTATTCCCCATCCCCCTCCTCACCTCCCCCTTCCCTTTGGGAAGGGGGAGGATTGGGAAAAGAAAAAAAATAAGAGAAAGAGAAAGGGAAGAGGGAGGGAATATAATTACATAAAATATGAGTAGTAATTCTAAATTAGAAAAAGCAATTTATTTTTTGCTAAAGAATAAAGATAAAGCTTTAGTTGATTTGAATTTAATCAAAAGGAAAATTGCTAAAAATTTTAAAATTCCTCTTCCTTCTAATGTCGAATTATTAGAAGAATACCATAAATTAGTTAAGAAAAAAAGGTTAAAGAGAGATTTAGGTTTGGAAAATATTTTAAAGAAAAGAAGAGTTAGATCAGTTTCAGGGATTGTTAATATTTCTGTTTTGACAAAACCTTATTCTTGTCCGGGCAAGTGCCTTTATTGTCCCAATCAAAAGGGAGTGCCGAAAAGTTATTTGAATGATGAGCCGGCAGTAATGAGGGCAATCCTTAATAATTTTCATCCTTATTTTCAAGTTCAAACAAGGATGTCGTCTTTAATGAAAACAGGTCATCCTTTAGATAAGATTGAATTAAGAATTGTTGGTGGAACTTGGAGTTTTTATCCTAAAAAATATCAATTTTGGTTTGTGGCTAATTGTTTTCGAGCAGCAAATAAATTTAATTTCCAAAAGAGGGTTGATAGAAAGATTGATAAGGATTATTACTCGTTATTGAATTTTCGCTTCCGGGATTTAGAAAAAGAACAGAAAAAGAATGAAAAAGCAAAATATCGGATTGTGGGTTTGTCAATTGAGACAAGACCAGATTTTATTAACCCTGAAGAGATTAAAAGATTAAGAAAACTGGGCGTAACAATGGTTGAAATAGGCGTTCAATCTATCTATGATGATGTTTTGAAAATGAATAGAAGAGGTCATTTAGTAGAGGCGACAATTCAAGCAACTAAACTTCTTAAAGATGCTGGTTTTAAAGTTTTGTATCAAGTAATGCCAAATTTAATGGGTTCTGATATTAAAAAAGACATAGAAATGTTTAAAATTATTTTTTCTGATTCTCGTTTTCAGCCGGATTTATTAAAAATATATCCTTGTACGATTCTTAAAGAAGCTCCTCTTTATAAATTTTGGCAGGAAAAGAAATACAAACCTTATTCAGCTCGTCAATTAATTAATCTTTTAAAAGATATAAAAAAAGAAATTCCTTATTATGTTAGGATTCAAAGAGTTGTGCGGGATATTCCAGCTCAAAACATTGTTGTTGGTCCGGGTAAAATTTCTAACTTAAGAGAGATTGTTATTCAAGAGATGAAAAATGAAGGTTTGAGGTGTAGATGTATTAGATGTAGAGAAGTTAGAGAAAACTATAACCCAAAAGAGAAAATTTATTTTTATCGTCAAGATTACGACGCTTCTGAGGGTAAAGAAATTTTTTTAAGTTTTGAGAATAAGGACCGAACAAAACTTTATAGCATTCTACGCTTAAGAATTCCTTCTCATTTATTAAATAAAAAAGAAAAATCTCTTTTTTCATCTCTTAAGGATGCGGCAATAATTAGAGAAGTTCACACTTATGGTCCAACTGTACCTTTAGGTAAAAAACAAAAAGCTACTCAACATCGGGGATTAGGAAAAAAGCTAATTAAAAAAGCAGAGGAAATTGTTAAGAAAGAGTTTAAAATAAAGAAAGTGGCAATTATTTCTGGGGTAGGAGTAAGGGATTATTATCGTAAATTAGGCTACCGTCTTAAAGATACCTATATGGTAAAAATTATTAAATGATGATAGATAACAAATAGGTATCTTTTGATTGAGATTTATCATCACTTTTACTATCAAAAATTTCAAGTATAGGGGTAAGGTCTGCTTTTACTCAAATTTTTGAGCAAGGGCAGACCTTGTAAAAAAATTGAATTTAAAATTTTATTTTATAAATTAATATTTTATAAATAATATAAAATCCTCCATTTATACAAAAGTGAAATAATATACAATTGTTATTTTATTTAAAAATTCTATGTAATCTTTGTTTGGTTTGTTCTTTTTCCCGTAGAGAAATAACACTCTTTTGAATTCCCCTTTCCATTATTTTTAATAATTTGTCATAAGTTTCTCGTTCTACTGGAAAAGGAGTGCCATCTTTTCCGCCAACCGAAAATGAGTAGCGGGCAGGATCTTCATAAGAAGGTTTTGCTCCGTAAATTATTTCTGAAACCAAAGATAAAGCGCGAATTGTTTTAGGGCCAACACCTTTTAAGGACACTAATTCCTCAAAATTTTTTGGTTTTTGAGAATGAGCAAGAAAGATTGTTTTTTCTAAAAACTTTAAATTAAATTTTTCTTCAACTACTGGATGCCAGTGAAATTCAATATTTTTTAATTCTAATTCAGTAAATTGAGACGATTTTTTTTGTTTAACTAATTCGTTTTCTTTTATTCTAAATAAACCGCCTTTTGAATTTATTTTTTCAGTTATAAGTTTAATATCTTTTAAAAATGTTTTTGGTTCTTCAACAACTAATTCTTTAGCAACTAATCTATTTTTTTCACTTTCTTTAGCGGTAAGATTAAGGGGTTTTGTTTTTATATTAGAAACAATTCCTGAATGAGGTTCTTCTACAAATTTTTTATTTTTATAATCTAAAGAAAGCCAATGATAACGTCTGGCTTTTTGAAAAACAGTATTCATTCCTTGCTGAATAACAACCCAAGATCCATTTTTAGAAAAAATAAAATTATGGGCATAAATTTGAAAACCATCTTGAATTAAACTTGAATCTACTTTGGCTGCCATTTTGGAAGCATAAACAAGATCTTTGTAGAAAGGAAAAGCTCGAGAAATTCCATAAGCTTCAATTTCTTGGGGTGTTTTTCTTGACTCTTTTTTCCCGCCGCAGACATAAATTCCTAATTGATCTTGAATGTCAAAAATCCCGGCTTTTAACGCGCCTAAAGTAGTAGTGGTTAAGCCGCTACTATTCCAATCAAAACCAAGAAGACAACCTAAAGATTGAAACCAAACTGGATCAGAAAGCCGCTTTAATATTTCTTCAGGACCGAACTCTTCTCTAATAGCTAAGAATATACCTCGAGAGAGGCGTTTCATTCTTTCGAATAACCAACGGGGGCAACGGCCATAATCTAAGGGGATTGTAGCAATTCCTGTTTTCATAAAAAATAATTTTTATTGATAAATTTTAATTTCCTTTTTCCCTCCTTTCCTCCTCCCCCTTCTCTTTTCTCCTTCTTTTTCCTTCTTCTCTCTTCTCTTTCCTCCTCTTCTTGTTTTTATTTCTCTCCTTTTCCTCCCCTTACTTTTCTCTCTTCCTTTCTCTTTATATTTCCTCCCCTTCTTTTACTTTTTCTCCTCCTCCTCCTTTTCCCCCTCCTCACCTCCCCCTTCCCTTTGGGAAGGGGGAGGATTGGAAAAAGAAAAAAAGTGGGAGGATTGAAAAATAAAGAGAAGAGAATTTTTTCTTTTTTTCCTCCCCCTCCTTTGGAGGGGGAGGATTAAGGTGGGGGAGGATTAAGGTAAATGTAGATGTAGATGAAAAAAATCAGGCAAGGTTTTTGTTAATAAATAATAAAACAAAAAAATTATAAATCCAATAATAATGATAGCGTCTATAATTTTTATCATATATATTAAATTAAAACTAAATTAAGTGAATTATCTCAAAAATAATTCCTAAAATAAAAATAGGAATTAAAAAATAAAAAATTCTCGGCATTTGTTTTTTAAATTTTTTTTCTAAAAATTTCTTATAAAGAAAAATAATAATTATTCCTTCACTACCAACAGAAATTGCTCCACTGAAACTTATTACTTTTATAAACTGCCTTGCTCCAAGAATAAAAAGAAAAAGAGGTAAAAAACAAGACAAAAACCAAGAAAAATTTTTAGATAAATGAAAATCAAACCAAAAAGTTTTTTTCAAAGTTAATGCTACAGAAAGAAAAGAAGTGAAACTGCAAATTACACCAAAGATAAATCCTATTTTGATAATATCAGAATTTGGGCTTAGAACATTTGCTAAACCAGACATAGCATCAGTTGAGGTTTTACTTCCAGAGACGCCTAAAACAATATAAATAAAAAATAAATAAATAAAAACAGATAAAATAAGTCCTAAACTGATGATAATTTTAAGATAAAATTCAGTTTTTTCTTTATTAGAAAGTGAATTTTTAATCATTTCTTTTAATTCTGGAATAATACTTGTTCCCCAAAGAGAAAACAAAACCAAACCAAAAGGGAAAGTAAGATTTTTTAAATGAATATTTTTTAAATTTTCGGGATTAATAAATGTATATGATTTAATAAACAAAGAAAAAATAATTAAAAGAAGAACTATCAATAAAATAATTTCTATTTCTGATATACTTCTAATATCCCGAAAGACAAGATAAGCGCCGAAAGAGAAAAACAAAAAAGTATAAATGATTGAATTTCCTCCTAAATAAGGTTGAAAAATAGAATTTAAAAATTGACCACCAATAATTAAATAAGCTAAAAGAGCGCCCAATAACCCTGTTCCAGTAATTAAAAAAGAAACTTTCTTCCATTTTTCTCCAAGATATTTGCCTACATAACCGGGAAGACGATATTTTTCTTCTGTTTTTACAGTTATTGTTCCAAATAAAAAGTGAATTGCTATTGCAATAAATGTCATAAGAAGGAAATATCCTAAAACAACAAGAAATCCAGATTTTAATGCTGCAAAAGGTAAACCAAATATCCCTACACCTACTACAGTTCCTAAAAAAACTGATAATGATTTTAGAAAGTTTAGTGGTTTCATTTCAAATATTTTTTACTTTTTATAATTTTATATCTAATTATTAATCAATTTGACAATAGTTCGATTGTTATTATATTCTTATTTTTCTCCCCCTCCTCATCCCTTTCCTCTCCTCCCCCTTTTATTTTTCAATTTTCTGAAAAAAGAGGATTTATCTTCCCTTCCCTTCCCTTTCCTTTCCTTTCCTTTCCTTTCTTTTCTTTTCTTTTCTTTTCCTTTCCTCTCCTCTCCTCTCTCTTTATATTTCCTCCCTCTCCTTTTACTTTTCTTCTCCCCCCTCCTCTGGAGGGGGGATTAAGGTGGGGGAGGTTTATTCCCCATCCCCCTCCTTTTTCCTCCCCCTTCCCTCTGGGAAGGAGGAGGATTTGAATAAGGGAAGTTTCCTTTCTTCCCCCTCCTTTTACTTCTTTTTTCTCCCCCTTCCTAAGGGAAGGGGGAGGATTGGGAAATAAAAGGGGAAGAGGGAAGGTTGAAATAAAAAGGAAGGAGAAGATTGAAAAATAAAAGGGGAAGAGGGAAGGTTGAGGGGAAAAGAAAAAGCGGAGGATTTAGAATTTCGGATTTTTTATATTCAAATTAAGTATGGACAGACCTCTGGGAAGGTTTTCTCTCCTACTTTTCCCCTCTTCTTCCTCTTTTTTAGAGGAGAAAATAGGAGGGGGGGGTTCCAGTTACTAAATAACTTTAAAAAACTATTTTTCATTTCATTACCGAATTGATTAATAGTACACTTTATAAATTCTATATCCTTCTCTAACTTTTTTCCTAACTTTTAATCCTATTATTTGTTTAGATT
>CAZPFE010000031.1:0-3931 GCA_964585805.1 uncultured Candidatus Saccharibacteria bacterium
AACTTAACAACAAGATTAATTGATGGTGATTATCCAAATTATAAAGAAATTATTCCTAAACAATATAAAACAGAAATTATAGTTTTAAAAGATGAATTGATTAGCCAAATTAAAAGCGCAAGTTTATTTAGCGGAAGAAATAATGAAATTAAATTTAAAGTAAATAAAAAAGAAAAAAAATTAAATATTTTAAGTCAAAATATTGATTTAGGAGAATATCAATCATTTTTATTAGGAGATATAAAAGGCGAGGATACAGAAGTAGTTTTTAATTATAAGTTTATTTTAGATGGATTAAATAATATTAAAAGTTCAGAAGTTTTTTTGGGATTAAATAGCGATTCTGGTCCAGGAGTAATCAAACCGATTGGTGATGATAGTTATATTTATATAGTAATGCCAATTAAAGCAAGTTAGTAAATTATTTTTTAATCTCGTCGACTATATAGGAGACATTTTTTTAAATGTAATAAGGTCTATATCAAGTCATTTAACTAGTTAAGCGAAATCTTTTTTTGATTTACTCAAATTAAATGTAAGTGAAATTGGTTTTAATTTTTAAGGTTCAACCTTTTAAAATTTTTTTTAAATCTTTATCTTTACTTTCTTTTAATTTTACCAAAAATTTATATTTTAAATAAATTAATACGTCTTTTTTCTTTAACTTTAGTATTCTTTTTTTGTTTAGCTAATGAATAATTTTAAACTGTACCCTATGCACCCGACGAGTTCTATTTACTCTTGACAATAATATGCAAATATGTTCTCTTTAAAATAGAAATTTAACAATTAAATAAAAAAAGGAGGATTGAAAATGAAGAGAGGATGGATTTTATTTTGGTCGATTTTGGTTGAGATGTTGGTAATTGGATGTTCACTATTTTTTCCTATTTCCTTACTTTGGAGAGGAATAATAGTAGTAGTTTTTTTAGGACTCGCCGGATTTTGTTTAGTTTATTTTTGGTGGGCACCAAATAATTTATTTTTTACTTTCGTCCCAGAAGGTCGGGCGAAAATTGTTGTTCGAGGAGATGCTTTTAAAAAGGTTCTAATCCAGTGGGAAGGTTATAGATTAGATAATGATGGAAATGTAGTAGAAGGTTCTTCAAAAAGGAAAGGTCTTTTTGGCGGGCTTAAGTTCTACGGTCTCTGGCCAATAGATGATATTTACATCTACGATTTCCAATGGACAGGTATCAAAGAGGATGGTAGTATAGATCCTCATCCTAAAGAGACGATTGATTATGTGTTGTTAAAAGATGATGTTTATGGTCTAAAGGAAGAAAAAGCGGAGGATAAAAATTTACTTCCGCTTGATGTTACGGTAGCCTTGACAATACGGGTGGTGAATCCGTATAAAGCGCTGTTCAATGTTCAGAATTGGTTAGAGACCTTATATAATAGAATACGCCCGTATATTAGAGATTTTATCACTACGGGCACATATGAGGAGTTTATTGTTTCTCAGGATAGGATGGGTCCAAGAATATATAGTAAATTAAAAGAAGAGGAGATAATAAATGAATTTTTAGATCGTTACGGAATTGAGATTAGGAAAATTGAAGTTAAGGATATTGATCCAGGAGAAGATTATAGGAAGGCAACCCTAGCCAAGTATCTTGCTGAAAGAGAGAAAGAGAAAGTTGTAGTTGAAGCGGAGGCTGAAGAGAAGAGGTTAGAGAAGGTTTATAATAAAATTAAAGAGTTTGGAGATTTGGGAAAGTTTCTCCGAACTCTTGAGGCTTTGGAAAAATCACCTGGGGAAGGAAGTAAATGGGTGGTTCCTTTCCCCGATGAGTTACTTTCAATTTTTAAAAAAGGAGGAGGTGAGAAGAAATAAAAAAATAAAAGGAAGCCGATTTTATGGCTTCCTTTTTTATTTGTAGAGCGAGAAAAATTTATGGTCTTCTTCCTTTTGGAGGTTTTTTTCTTTTACCCACTTGTCGTCCTTTTGGTTTATTTTTTTCTTCTTCTACTACTTTTTTAAATTCTGTTTCTGTGCCAGGGATGATTTTTGTTTCAGTTACTTCTTCTTTTTCTCCTTCTTTTGTTACTATTTTTTCTTCTTTTAAATCTATATTTAATAAAGTTCTGCCAACAGGAGAAACTGTTAAATATCTTTTAAGGCGAGGATTAATTGGCGCTCCTGCTTTAATTCTTTCTTCAATTACATTTATAGCTGTTTCTCCATGTTTATCAATAAGAGTTTTTAAATTATTTCCATTTGCTGTTGATAATATTGCGTCTATTGTATTTGTGTCTTTAAGCGCTTCTTTTGAAATAGAAGAATAAATATCAGGACCTATTTTTTTAATTCTATTTTTAATTTCTTCTATTGAGGTATTTTTAACTTCTTCTGAATTTAAATCAAGATGAGGAAATGCTTTAATAATATTTTTTTCTATATTTAATTTCTTTGCTTTATTGCCTAATTTTTGTATTTCTTCTATAGTAATAGCTGATTTTCCAAATTTATTAACATCCATTACTTTATCTATTTGTCCTTCTTTAATTAAACTATTTAAAATTCCAATTTTCTGACTATCTGTTGTAGCATTATGATATGCCTGTAATTTAAAGATCTCATTTTGACCTTCAAGATCTTTTTCAACTTTTTCAATTTTTTTATCTAAACCTTCAATTACACTTTTTCCTAATCTTTGACTAATAGAACGAGCAGGATAATAAATCGGAGCGCCAATCGTTCTTCGTACCCATCTTTTCCCCCATCCTATAAATCCTGGTTCTCCTTCACCTGATTTTCTCGCAGTTACCCTATTTTCTGCCCATTTTCTAAATTTTTCTGTACTAGTCCATTCTCTTAATTTAAGTCTAGTAAATTCTGAACCTTGTTTTAATTTACCAACTGTAGATTGTTTTACTTTTCCACCTGCCCAATTTACTACCTTATTACCTTGTTTAGTATAAAATCCACGGACTCTATCTCCTTGTCTTTTAGTAAAAGTTAATATAGTTGAAGCACCCATTGCTGATGTTTTAAGAGCAAAGATAAAACCTAAAATTAAAAAGATTACAGGGAGTAATTTTGGTAAAAATACTCCTAAATTAGTATCAGTATCAGGTACTGATCCAAAAGTGATAGTTTGATCATTAAGATATACTGAAAATAATTCAGCCAAATAAAGAAAAAAAGTTATTGTTACTCCAATAAATGACCAATTTAATAACTGCGACCACCATAAATCCCAATATTTTCTTCTTGTTGTAGGAAGTATAAAAGAAACAAAAGCTAAAGGAGAAAGTATAACTAATATCCAAATTACTACATATCGCATTATAAAAATTAAAGCGATTGCTAATAAAATAAAGAATAAAATAAAGTTAAATATAGCAGCTAATAATAATCCAAATAAAGTATTCATTTGTCCAGTGAAGTTTATTATTTTATTCCAAGAAAGACCTGATTTTGCAGTATTTATTAAATCAGTAAAACCTTTAGTTATAACAGAGGCATCTGTTATTTTTTGAAGAAAGAAATTCATTATAATATTTGAAGCGTCAACAACTAATCCACAAATTACAGGAGCAAAATTTACTAAAAGAGCTACAATAATAAAAGTTATTAATAATTTTTCAGTTTTATAATTCCCTAACCTTAAAATAGTTACTAATCCTATATATATTAAAACTATAACTAAAACCATATTAGCCAGTCCTTGAGTTACTGATAATCCAACTTTAATAATTTCATTATTATTAGGGTTAGTATAACTAAGAGTGGTAAAATCGTCGCTTACTACCCAATTTATTAATATTGTTGCAAAATAAACAAAAAGAGCTGCTATTTCTCCTGAAAGAAATATAATTGCTCCAATTATAAGTGAAGGAACAGCAGTAATTATACCTACTAACCAATCCCATACAGCATCAACAGGGTGTAAAGGTATTAACAATCCTAAAAATAAAAAGT
>CAZPFE010000031.1:3941-6384 GCA_964585805.1 uncultured Candidatus Saccharibacteria bacterium
AATGTTTTTTTAAAAAAAATTTAGATAAACGAACCATTTTTATTTTTTAATTTTTATTTTTTAATTATATGAAAAAAAACAAAAAATATCAAAACAAAAAATCAGAGATAAAAAAAGAGTCAATTTTACTTCATAAACAATATCAAGGAAAAATTGAGATAAATATAAAAACAAAAATAAGAAATAAAAGAGAGTTATCATTAATTTATACGCCTGGAGTGGGAGCAGTTGCATCAGAAATTTTTAAAAATAAAAAATTAGTTAATAAATTAACTAATAAAAAAAATAGTGTTGCGATTATTACCAATGGTACAGCAGTTTTAGGTTTAGGAAATGTGGGACCTGAAGCGGCTTTGCCAGTAATGGAAGGAAAATCGGTTATATTTAAAACTTTTGCTGATATTGACGCTATCCCTATTTGTATTAAAGCAAAAACAATAGAAGAAATTGTTGATTTTGTTAAAAGAATTGAGCCTACTTTTGGAGGAATAAATTTAGAAGATATTGCTGCGCCTGATTGTTTTGAAGTAGTTCAAAGATTAGAAAAAGAATTATCTATTCCTGTTTTTCATGACGACCAAGACGGGACAGCAATAGTTGTTTTAGCTGCTTTAATTAATGCTTGTCGAGTTTTAAAATTTAATCTTTTAAAGCAAAAAATAGTAATTAATGGAGCTGGAGCAGCAGGAATAGCAATTACTAAACTTTTATTGTCTTATGGAATAAAGAATATAATTGTTTTAGATAGTAAAGGGATTATTTATCAGGGAAGAGAGAATTTGAATAAGTTTAAAAAAGAGATTGCTCAAATAACAAATCAAGATCAAATTAAAGGAGGATTAAAAGAAGCTTTAAAAGGGGCTAATATTTTTATAGGAGTTTCAAAAGGAGGTGTATTAAAAAAAGAAATGATTAAAGAAATGGCAAAAAATCCTATTATTTTTGCTTTAGCAAATCCAATACCAGAAATTATGCCAAAAGAAGCTCTATCTGTTGGAGCAGGGATTGTTGGGACTGGCCGTTCGGATTTTCCTAATCAAATTAATAATGCTTTAGTTTTTCCTGGGATTTTTCGAGGTATTTTAGATAATGATGTTAAAATTGTTACTACTGAGATGAAAATAAAAATTGCTGAAGCAATAGCAGGTTATTATGTTAACAAAGCAACTCGTTTTCGGATTTTACCTTCAATAATGGATAAAAAAATTATTGGAGTAATAGTAAAAGCAATTAAAAGAAGTATTAAATAAATAAATTAAATGAATGAGAATTTAATTTTGCGGTAAAAATTTTTCTGATTCTACTATACTCCACTCTAAACATACAAAACTATGTCTAAAGATAAAGAAATTGAGATAAAATTACTTTTTAAAAATAAAAAAGCGATAATTAATAAACTTAAACCTCATATCAAGCTTAAAAGTAAAATAAATATCCATGATAGATATTATGGATACGACAATTTTGATATGAGTAATGTTAATAATTTAGTGAGAATTAGAACAATTAACAAGAAAAAATCAGAATTGACTTTTAAGAGTAAAGCAAAGGATATGAAAAATGTTTGGCATAGAACGGAATTAAACACTTGGATTGGGTCGCCAGAGAAAATGGAAAAAATTTTACTTAATTTAGGGCTCAATAAAATATCAGAATATAAAAGCGAAAAAGAATTTTGGGACTACAAAAAACAAGAAATTGTCTTCGCTAAATTTACTATACCTGCTCGTTTGAATTTTATGGAAATAGAAGGAAACTCGAAAAAAGAAATAAAAAAAACAGTCAAACTTTTAGGAAACAATATAAAAGAAGTAGGAGAAGAAATATTTGAAGTTTTTGATAGGGTAAGAAAAAAGCAGAAATCGTAAAATGGCGGAGGGGACAGGACTCGAACCTGCAAGGGGATTTCTCCCCGCCGGTTTTCAAGACCGGTTCCTTACCAATTCGGAGCACCCCTCCTTAATTTATTAATTACTATCATAAAAATAAGTATAAATCAATTTAATTTTTTAAATTTTGGTAAGAATTGTCCTTGTAATTCAATTTAACTCAAATTTCAGAACTTAAAATTTTAATTTCCTCCCCCTCCTCTTTTTATTTTTATTCCTCTCCTCCCCCTCTTTTGGAGGGGGAGGATTAAGGAGGGGGAGGTTTTTTATTCCCATCCCCCTCCTATTTCTTCCCCCTTCCCAAAGGGAAGAGGGAAGATTGAGAAAAAAAAGAGAGGGAGGATTGGGGGAAGAAAAAAGAGAGGATTTGAGTGAAGGAGATTTCTTTCTCTCCTTCCCTCCTCTGGAGAGGACTCTCTTTCTTATCCTCTCCCTCTTCTAAAGGGGGAGGATAAGAAATAAAAATAAATGTAAAATAAAAATATAGGTAAGGGAGGGAAATTTTTTAGTTATAATAACTTTACAATTACTTAGTTTTACTTATTACTTATTAT
>CAZPFE010000032.1:0-1012 GCA_964585805.1 uncultured Candidatus Saccharibacteria bacterium
GATTTAATTAGTGAATACAAATTACTTAAAAATTAACTGCTTATTTAATGGTTGCCAAATCAGTTAGCAAATAAACACATAAACCAAAAACCCTCGCTTGAGGGTTTTTGGTTTGGTTTCGGAGTGCCGGGAGTTGAACCCGGGTCGCACCCACCCCAAGGGTGTATACTACCGTTGTACTACACTCCGCTTTAATTTTTATTTAGTTTTTGCCATTGCTTTAATACATTTAGTGCACGCTAAAACTCTTTTTCCTTTAAAAGGAATTGCTTTTTTGGGATGTTTTACATCTTTAGGAATAACTATCCATTGTAAATTTGGATATTTTCTTTTTTTGGTAGTAGGATTATATTTTCCTCTTAATTTTTTAAGTTTCCAGTCCATTCTTGATTTTTTTCCGCAAATTGCGCATTGTTTAGCCATAAATAAACTACAATTACTATTAAATAGCAATTGGAAGATTATTTTATAAAAATTGATATTAGATAATAATTTTATTATAGTTATATTAACAGCATTTTTATTTTTTTTCAAGTGTGATAAAATAAAAAAGTGAGGATTAAGAGACTGAGGTAATAAATTAAATTTATTTATGGAATATATTTTTTTAATTCTTATTTTTCTTTTCTCTGTTATTATACATGAAGTTGCTCATGGAACGGTTGCTTATTATTTAGGCGATCCAACAGCGAAATATGCTGGACGTTTGAGTTTAAATCCTTTAAAGCATTTAGATCCAATGGGTTCTATTTTTCTTCCTTTATTTTTAGTTTTAATTCATAGTCCTTTTTTAATTGGTTGGGCAAAACCTGTTCCAGTTAATCCTTATAATTTTCGCGACCAAAAATATGGTTCTTTAAAAGTTTCTTTTGCTGGTCCGGCGGCAAATTTAGTTATTGCTTTGTTTTTTGGATTAATTTTAAGATTTATCTCTTTTCCATCATCTTTAATTACTTTAAAAATAATGTTTTCTTATATTGTTTATATTAATCTTTTATTAGCGGTTTTTAAT
>CAZPFE010000032.1:1022-6337 GCA_964585805.1 uncultured Candidatus Saccharibacteria bacterium
ATCTTATTCCTATTCCTCCTTTAGATGGTTCCCATATTCTTTTCACTTTTTTACCAGATCATATGATAAGGATAAGGGTTTTTTTAGAGCAGTTTGGTTTCTTGATTTTATTATTTATTATCTTTTTCTTTTTTCAGTGGATAGTAGCAATTGTTGGGTGGCTTTTTCGTTTATTTTGTGGCTTTCCTTTGTTTTAATTCCTTTGCACGTATAAGTTCAAAAACATATTGGAAAACTTCAAGGTTTATCCCTCTCCCGTCTCCTCCCCTTTTGCATTTTCTCTTTCCTATATTTTTTCTTTCTATTGCGTGGAGGGAGAGGAATAATCATTTTCTATTATTTCTCCTCCCCTCCTCTGGAGGGGGAGGTTTCTTTAATCCCCATCCCCCTCCTTTTTCCTCCCCCTTCCCAAAGGGAAGGGGGAGGATTTATTCTTTCTCATCCTCCCCCTCCTCTGGAGGGGGAGGATTAAGGTGGGGGAGGTTTTTATTCCCATCCCCCTCCTTTTTCCTCCCCCTTCCCAAAGGGAAGGGGGAGGATTGAAAAATAAAGGGAGAGGATTAAGGTGGGGGAGGTTTTTATTCTCATCCCCCTCCTCACCTCCCCTTTTCCAGAGGAAAGAGGGGGAGAGGAGGGGGAAGAAAGGGAAGGGGGATTGAAAGTAAAAAAGGGGAGGATTAAGGAGGAGGGGGAGTTTTTTTCTAATCTATCTCGGTTTTTCAAAATGTTATGAATTTATACAAACTCTTGACAATATTTTGAAGAGTGTAGTATCATACATACAGAAACATAGAAGATTAATATATGGATAATATTCAACTTTCAATCTATTGCCCAATAGAAAAAGCAGTAGCAATGACTGCTAATGCTTTGACTTTTCCTATTACATCAGTCAAAGGAGGCTGGGCAAAGGGATTGGAGGTTGAATATTATTTAAGCAAAGAATAAAGGTCGAAAATTAAAAAGTAAAAAATAATATCAATCTCTAATCCCTTTAAGAAAAAGGGATTTTTTAATCTTTTATTTATATATGATGAGTAATAATGAAAAAAAATTTTATTTAACAATAAACGGACTAAAAGAGGTTCAAAATAAATATAATAAATTAAAAATGCTGAAGACGGTAAGAGCGCAGCAAAATTTTCCAGTTATTGAATCAGAGGCGGTTAATTCTGAATTTATTGATTTTAGAGAAGATAACGATGTCCTTGAAGCAGAATTATTAGAGTTGGAAAATATTCTTAAACATGCAGAGATAATAAAGTCTTCTTTTAAGAAAGATAAAGATGTGGTTTATCTTGGTTCAACAGTAGAATTAGAAGAAAGCAATAATCGGGAAGGTAAGAATAAGAAAAATAATCTTAAATTTACAATTGTAGGAACTTTTGAATCAGATCCTTTTAAAGGGAAAATTAGTAATGAGTCTCCTTTAGGTCAAGCCCTTTTAGGTAGGAGGAAGGGAGAAGAGGTTGATGTTTTAGGAAAAAGGTATAGAATCAAGAAAATAAAATATGAATTGATATAAAATTTGCTTGGTATGTTGGAAATATATTTGACAAGGTAGGTTGGTTTGTTATTCTTAATTAAAGAAGTTAGTTTTATTTGTATGGAGCAGTTTAATACTCAAAAAGAGCCAAGGATAGATGATGGTAAAGATTCTAAGATAATTCGTCCTGTAGGTGTAATAAGTGGGAAAAGGAAAATTAGCAAACAAGAATTAAAAAAGACAAAACAAACTCTTGAAGAGTTAAAAATTGAGAAAAAACTAAAAAAGAAGAAAAAGGAAGGTAAATTACTTTCACATGAAGAAGCTGTTAAACTAAGAGAGATTGAGATGATTCGAGAGTTTGCTCGTAGAAGAAAAACAAAAGAAATAGAGAAAGGAGAGAAAAAAAGTGAAGATAAAGAAGAAGAAAGAGAAAAAATAGAAGGGAAGAAGGAAAAAGAAAGGAAGGAAAATGAATTATTACTTCAGTCATTAATTCAAGCAAGAAAAGAAGTAGCTGCTTTAGAATCAAAAAAGAAGAGGAGTAAAGAGGAAGAAGAAAAACTAAATAAAGCAAGAGAAGAGTATCAGAAAATAAGAAAGTATTTATTAGAAAGAAGGATTAAGGAAATGGAAGAGTTAGAGGAAAAGAATATTAAACTGAAAGCAGTAAAATTTATTTTAGAAGAACAGAATAATTTTATTGAGGAAAAAAATAAGCATAGGGGAAAGTGGCAGAAAGTTGCAGAACATCTATTAAATAACAGAATTTTTCAGGCTTATGCCAGGATTCCTAAAAAATACAGATGGATTGGAATGTCTGCTTTAGGTTCAGCAGTTTTATTGGGGAGTGGAGCTGGAGTAGCAGTAGCAGGGGCTTACTTTGGTTTAAAGCTTTCAAAATATATAGTAGGTTCTTTGACTGCAGGAGGAACTTTGAAAGCAGTTCAAATGTTTGAGGAGTTTTATGGTCAAAGAATAAGAAAAAATCTTGAGTTAAAAGCAAGTGAATTTTTTAAAAAAAACGATCTTGAATTAACTTTAGATAATTTAATTAAAGAAGCAGATAGTAATTTAGAAAAAGTAGTTAAGTCTAAAAAGTGGACTAATAGAGCAAAAATTTTAGCTGGAATAGGAGGGTTTTTTGCTGGTTATGAATTAACAGATGTTATTGGTCATAATTTATTAGAAGTTTTTGGTTTAGATCATCAATCTATTTTTATAGAAAAAGGAAGAGGGGGTAAGGCCGAGACATTAGAGCATAAAGAAATTCATGGTAAAAGCCATCAAGCGCCAGAAAAATTGGCGGGTAAAAAAGAAGCGTTGGATCATTCTAAGATACCAGGATCAGAAAAAATTTCTAAATCAGACAATATAGTAACTGGTAAAAGTCATCAAATAACGGGAAAATTAGCAGGCAAAAAAGAAGTATTAAACAGCTCCAAGATAGCCGAGACAGAGAAAGTTTTAACTTCTCAAGGTTTTCAGGAGCAATTTATAGAAGTAGCCCAAAAAGGTGATTCAGTTTGGAAATTAGCAGAAAAAGCGCTATCCAAAAAGTTTGGTGCTCAGTGGAATCAGCTTGATGAAGCTCAAAAAATTTATTTTATAGACGCTCTTAAGGATAAAGTTGCTGCTAATCCTGAAAAATTTGGTTTACATACTGATAATATAGATCTTATTCATCCAGGTGATAAAATTAATTTTAGTTCAACTTTAAATAATGAGAAGTTTCTTAATAATGTTTTGGAAAAAGCGGAAAAACTTTCTCTTCAAGAAAAAGTTCATATTATTTCTCATATTGATTGGAAAAAAGAAGTTGTTCATGGAAGAGAAATATATGTTTCAACAAAAGCAGAATCTATTGGTAATGTTAGAGTAGGTTTTGTTGATATAAACCATGATTATGTACCTGATAAAGCAATTATCATAAATCAAAAAGGAGAGATGTTAACAAAAGTTGATTTTAAAGGAAGTCCGAAAAGTTTAAAAGATATTTCTTCTTATTTGAAAGAGGTAAAAGAAAGAGCAGAGGAGATTTCAGCAAAATATCCGCCGGAAATTTTAAATAACGGAGAAGTTTTTAGAGCTATTAAAAATAATCCAAAGGTTTTATCTCAGATAATGGAGATAAAAAATAATTTTGGGATTAAAGATATTAAAGAAGCATTTTCTGATTACCAATTGTTAACAAAATATCATTTACTTAAAGAACATAGCGATCTATTAAAGGAGGTAGGAAATAAGAATTGGGATCCAGATCAATTAAAAGTATTGAGATTTATTTCTACAAATTATGATTCTATAAAGGAGAGCCAAGTTTATTCTGTTTTAGATTTTAGTAGGCATTTAGTAGGAGTTAGTTTTGAAAAGAAGATGAGTTGGGTAAGATTATATTTAGATCCAGTAAAAAATATTGACGCTTTAAGTAGAATTAAGCCAGATATAGATTTGAGCAAGATAAAAGAAATTTATTGGAAAGATTATAGTTTAATAATCCGGATAAAGAGGAAAATGTGGATTGATAAGGATATTACAGTTAATCCTCCTTTTATTGATATGATATAGTAAATTTAATAAAAAGAGATATAAAAATTAAAAAAAATAATTAATATGGCAAAAAATAAAAAGGAGGAAAAAAATTTATTATCTCAATTAGGGTTAGAAAATCTTAATGAAGAGGAAAAGGCAGAGATATTATTAAAGATAGGAGAATTAGTCCAAAAAAGAGCGATTGCGAGAATTTTAGATGAAATGAGTGAAGAAGAAGCAAAAGATTTTAGCAGTTTTTTAGAAGATCGTAAAAATGGGCCAGGAGAAATAGAAGAATATTTAAGAAATAATGTTTCAAATTTTGAAGAAATAATTGAAGAAGAAGCAAAAAGCGTAAGAGAAGATCTTATAAGTCAATTAGGAGACCAAATTTAGAATAGTAAGGGCTTTATGCCTAATTTGTTTATTGGTACATCAGGCTGGGTTTATAAGCATTGGGAAGGATTATTTTATCCAAAAGAGACAAAAGAGAAATTATCTTATTATGCTCAATTTTTTAATACGGTTGAGATAAATTATTCTTTTTATCGTTTACCTTCCTCTAGCGCTTTTCAAAAATGGTATCAGAAAACGCCAGAGGATTTTTTGTTTTCTTTAAAATTAAATCGTTATTTAACTCATATTAAAAGATTGAAGAATATTGATGAAGCTTGGTTTAATTTTATTGAGAAAGTTTCTATTTTAAAAAACAAGCTTGGTCCAATTCTTGTTCAATTGCCGCCTAATTTTAAATATAATCAGGCAACTTTTAAAAGAATTGAAAGTTTTTTGAGATTAGTGGAAAAATTTCATTTTACAAATTTTCAAAATAAGGTTTTGCTTGCTTTTGAAGTTAGGCATAATTCTTTTAAAAATAAAGAATTTTATAAATTATTACAAAAATATCATACAGCGCTTGTTATTTCTGATTCTTCTCGCTGGGAAAAAATAGTTGAACCAAACCTTGCAAATTTTGTTTATTTAAGAATGCACGGTCCAAAAGAATTGTTTGCTTCAAACTATTCAAAAAAAGAGTTAAATAATTTTGCTCAAGAAATAAAAAGGTGGCTTCAGGACGGCTTAGATGTTTATTGTTATTTTAATAACGATATTGGGGGTTATGCTTTGAATAATGCTCAAGATTTAAGGGAAATGGTTTGTAAGGAATAGGGGAAAAGTGTGAAGAGTAAATTTTAAATCTACATAATCCTAAAAACCTCCTCCTCTTTCGGAGGGGGTTTAATGTTTAATCCCCACCCCCCTCCTTTCTCCTCCCCCTTCCCAAAGGGAAGGGGGA
>CAZPFE010000033.1:0-6186 GCA_964585805.1 uncultured Candidatus Saccharibacteria bacterium
TTCCTTTCCTCCCCCTCCTTTTTCCTCCCCCTTCCCAAGGGGAAGGGGGAGGAGAAGAAAATAAAAAGGAAAGGAGGAGGAGGAGGAGGAGGAGGAGGAGGATTGGGAAAGAAAAAGGGAAGAGAAAGGAGAGGGAAATAAAAAAGGGGGAAGAGAATTGGGGAAAGAAAAGGGGAGAGGGAAATTGAAATAAAATAGGGAAGATTAAGGTGGGGAGGGAATAGGTTGAGAAGAAAACAAGAAAATTATCTTTTACTCCTCCCTTTTAAAGAGAGTAAAACTTTTGCTTCCATTTGTAAAGATTTTAGTTGTTTTAATTCTACTCCTGTTTCTTTGCTTAATAAAACTAAATCAATGTCTAATAAATCCTTAACTAAGGTTATTCTCCTTGAAATAAACAACCTGCTTGTATATCTATCTAAAGAAGGAAGAATGGTGATAGGATATAATTTTTCCTCTTCAATCAAAAACTCTAATCCTTTATCAGACGGATAACGCCAACCCAACAAATCTACCCCAACACATTTAGAATAACTAATAGTTTTAGTGGTAAATTTACGATTAGTAACTAAAATACTTTTTACTTTTAAACCTTTTAATTCTTTCTTCTTTTCAATTTCCTTTTTAATATCTAAAAAACGCGCATAATTCGCCAAAGCAACATCTAAATGAACTTTGCCCTTAAATAATCTCCGAAATTTACATTCCCCAATATAAAAAAGAGTGTCTTTTCTAGCTGTAAAATCAATTTCATAATCAGAACAACAACCTCTAATTATTTGATTTAGCTTTACTTCAAAACCTTTTACTGCAAATATTTCTCCAATATATTTCTCAAAAGGAAAACCAGTTGGACCTAATTTTTTCATTCCTTCTTTTAAATTAAACTTTAAAGCATATCCTAAATTCTTTTTTTTAAAATATTCACTTATTAAATGAGCAATCTCCTTTGTTTTAATGCCCGGATAAACTTTTTTCTTAATTTCTTTAACTGCTGAATTAGCAAGACTTTTTGGAACTCCAACCCTTTGAAGCGACTGATATATTTTTTCAAAAGAAAAATCTTCCTTTTCCCCGTTGTTTTTTCTAACAAATAAATCCATAAATCTTATTTGTACAGTTTTACTACATTATTTACAATGTTTTACAATAAAAGATATCTCTCCTCTTCCTCCCTCTTCCTCCCTCTTTATATATCCTCCCCCTCCTCTGGAGGGGGAGGATTAAGGAGGGGGAGGATTGAAAAGATATTTTGAAAGAGGTAGGAGAATAAGTAGTAGAAGAAGAAGAAGAAGAAGAAGTAAAAAAAAAGAAGAAGAAGAATTTCTTTAATACATATCCAAATATCCTTCTTTAAGGAACATTAAGACATTCTCCTTGCAAAGAATTATAAATATTGCATCTAATATTAGATTCATCACCTATTCCAAAGGTTAAAGTGTCTTCTTTTAAATCTGGTTTTCCATTGTCAATGTATATTCCATAAACGCTATTCTTGAACATTGAATTTTCTACAGAAATATTAGAACCCTTTATCCAAAGATTGTATCCTTGTTTTCGGTTATTAATTGTCTTTTTATTGTTTGAAAAAGAAACTCCTTTGATTATTGTTAAAGGATAATTAGAAAAAGAATCTGTGTCAATAAGAGAAGAAATAAAGTATAAACCAGAATATTGGTTATTTTCAATAACTGAGTCTTCTAAATCAAGGTTTGTTTCTTCTATTTTTATTCCTGTTTCAGGAAAAGAATTTCCTCCGCCTCCATACCTAATAATAATATTCTTCATTTCTGAATCCTTACTTGAAGAAGTAAAATATATCTTATCCCAATCGCCAGGAGAAGGAGAAGTTTTATCTTGGTCATTGTTTGTATCTCCAGCGTATTCATCATCTTTTAAAGAAGTAAAGATTATTTTTTTATCTTCTGTTCCATTTGCTTTTAAGGTGCCGTTTACAACAATGCCGCTGTATTTGTCAGCAAATTTAAGAATAATCCCTGGCTCAATATTTAATGTTTTGTTTTCAGGAATAATAATTTTACCATCAATAATGTAAGGAAGATTTGCTGATAAAGTTGTATTATTTTTAATGGAATAACCATTGACATTTTTAATTAAAATTCCATTGATTGCATCATTTGTCGTTTGATTCCCGCTAAATTCAGGATTGCCATTCTCTAACCAAATTGGAGCTTCTTTGTTATTCTGAAAATTGTTATTCTTAATAATTGGCTCAGTTTCTGTTTTAGAGATTAATTGATTATCTTCGTATGTTTCTTTACTCTTAATATATATTCCATAGACATTTTCTTTAAAAGTTGACTTTTCAATAGTTGGTCTTCCTCCTTCAATTTCCAAAGCATAACCGCCATATTGATTGTGGCAAGTTGGACAACAAACCTGGTTATTTAAAAACTGAGTATTGTCAATTTCTGAATTAGAATTAATTAAATAAATACCTCTATACTGATTACTTTCAATAACTGAGTTTTTAATTTCAACATTAGTTTCTTCAATTTTAATGCCTGCCATTTCTGGAGAACAAGGAGTGCCATAACCACCGCCTCCATAACGAATGATAACATTGTTTAATTGAGAATCCTTACTTGAAGAAGTAAAATATATCTTATCCCAATCGCCAGGAGAAGGAGAAGTTTTATCTTGGTCATTGTTTGTATCTCCAGCGTATTCATCATCTTTTAAAGAAGTAAAGATTATTTTTTTATCTTCTGTTCCATTTGCTTTTAAGGTGCCGTTTACTTTTATCCCCGCATACCTTCCCCAACTATCAATAAACTTTAAAACAACACCTGATTCAATGTTTAATGTTTTGTTTTCAGGAATAGTTAATTTATCTTTAATAATAAAAGGGCTGTTGCGAAGATTTAAAGTTATTTCACTAACAAAATCATCATTAAAAGCGTCTAAGTTATTAATTTCTGTTGGAGAAGTAGAAACACTGTTTTTTGCTTTTGGCGTGCCGTTAATTGGATTATTATTAGCATCAAACCCTTGTCGTATAATGAGATTATTGTTTGCCCAATTAGTAGAATCTGAACCTAATTCTTTTGGACTAATTCTTTCCATTGTTTGTTTTGTTTTATTGTCGCCGAAAAACCAATACTTGTTTCCTTCTTGATTAATAATATCTATTACTTTTCCTTGGCAATTAGAACTATCATAAAGAACTATTTTGCCTGGAGAAGAATTATTTAAACTGATAGTGGCATCCCAAATATCTACTAAACTATTTCCTTGAAAATCTTTTACATCATCTTGATGATTAGCATAAAGTAAATAGTCATTTGCTTTAATAATTGTTGTTGAAAAACCATCAGCGCTGTCAAAGTTTAAACATTTACCTGTTTTCGCTCCATAAATTGACCAACCAGAAATATCAATATCTTCATTGGTGGTATTATACAATTCAATCCATTCATCTTTAATTGATGCTTTTGTTCCCATCCAAGCAATTTCGTTAATAACAACCTCTTCTGAAGGTTGTTGTTCTTCTTCTTTGTTTTGATTATCTTTATTAGAATTATTGTTTTGATTGTTAAAATTTTCAGAAACTTTTAATTCAACTTCTACTTCTTTGATTGTTCCTTGATTATTGTTTGTATCTTCTTGAACAATAGAAAGAGAAATTGTTGCGTAATAATTGCCGGTTAATAAATTAGAGACGCTATCAGTAAGAAAAACTGAAGCATTAATTGAATCATTAGCTAAAATATAACCAAAAGATGGTTCTATTTTAATCCAATTTCCTTGTGAAGAAGGAGTATCATATTTAATCACGCTTTGCCATTGTAAAGAATTTATCCCTTTATTACTAATAAATAAAGTTTGAGTTTGAGATTTTGTATCATTTTCTAAAATACTAAATTGAATTAAAGATGGATAAACTTTTAAAACATCATTTTCTTCTTTATTTTTGTTATTGTTTTCGGTGCTTTTATTGTTTTCATTTTCATCTTCATTGTTCTCTTCGTTATTTTCTTCATTTTCTTCGCTATTATTTTTATTCTCATCTTTAACATAAGCGCAACCTTGATTCTTGATTTTCTCTATTTTTTTCTCTCCTATACCTTTAACTTTAATTAAATCATCTAAAGAAGAATATGGTCTGTTGTTTATAATTCTTTGGGCAATGGTTTGACCAACTCCAATTATTTTTAAAAGTTCTTCTTGAGAAGCGCTGTTGATTTCTATGCTTTTTGGTAAACACTGATTATTATTAGAAGATTGTTTAGTATTGCCGCTGCCACCTGTTGAAGGGTAAAAAGTAACATGATTGGAGCGAATATATACATAAGCGCAACCTTGATTTTTAATTTTAGTTAATATCTTTTTCCCTATTCCTTTAACTTTGATTAAATCGTCAACAGAGAAAAAAGGAGTTTTCTTTCTTTGATCTATAATTCTTTGAGCAATAACTGGACCAATATTTACTAATTTTTCAAGCTCTTGAAGAGAAGCAGTATTTAAATCAATACTTCTTGGAAGGCAATCATTTCTTTTTTTCTGTTTTTTCTGACTTAAATCTCCTTTGTTTTCCTGATTATTATTTTCTTGAATATCTTTTTCTTTTTTATCTTTTTTCTCCTGACTATCTTGGCTATTATCATCTTCCTTTATTGTTTTGATATTCTTTTTTTCTTTTTCTATTTCCTTTTTCTTTTCTTTTCTAATTTCTTCAATCTTTTCTTGGAATAAAAATACTTCTTTTTTAATCTTATCTATTCTTTTCTCAAGTAAATAAACTTTAACTTGATTTTCTTGATTATTGTTATTTTCTTCTTGAATATTTTCTTGTTTGTTATTTTCTTCTTTTTTTGAATTTGCTGAATTTATACTAATAATGCTTTCATTAGAAACTTTTTCTTTATGTGTTTGTGTTTTTGTTGTTTTTTTATTATTAGATTGATTGAATACTGCTCTTTCCTTTATTTCTGCTGTTAGAAGATTTTTCTTTTGTTTATTAGTCAAAGGAATAATTTCTTTTAGTTTGATTATAGTTTCTTCTACAATATCTCTTGTTTTAGAAGTAAATTGAGTGAATTTTTCAGGGAAAACTTTAACTATGTGTTTTAGAGGATTTTCAATTGGCTGAGCGGTTTTAGGATTATTATATTCTTTTCTCTGCCAAGGATTTGAAGGAGGAGAGCCGGCTATTTCTTTTGCTATGTAAATATGTCTGTTTTGAAAAAAATAAACTTTATTGACTCTAAAAGTTTTTAACAAATCAATTCCCAAGTTTTTTGCTTTGCTTATCACTCTCTTTTGTAAAGAATGTTTTTGAGAATATTCTTTTTTTAATTCATCCATTGAAAGCAATTTATACCTTTTATCATTCCATTTGATTTTTTGACCATATAGTTTATCCTGAAGAGACCAATCTCTAATCCCATAAGCACTATTCCAATTAGAAATATCTGAAAAACGCGAATATAATCCATTATTATTCCCGTCAGGACAACTCGCATGACTCCCTTTTTCTATTAAAATTCTCTGATGATTTGTTTTAGGATTATTTAATTCATTATTTGCTAAAATTACTTTTGTTTTAGAACCATTATGAGCAAAGCCAATTACTTTTATTGATTTTTTAGTATTTTTATCTACATAAACATCAACTCTTTCCCAATCGCCATAATGTTCATTTGTAAATTCATTAAAAACATAATAAAGGTGATATTCATAAATCCATTGATTGTTTTTCTTGTCATCAACAAGATGATAAAAAATAGTAAAATGATTTAGTTTTTCTTGTGTTGTTAAACTATCATATTTTTCTTTTGCTTTTTCTGCTGGGATTTCTTGTAGGTTTTTGTCATAATTAAAATCTAAAGGGTTGCAAGGAAAATATCTTTCTTCTGTATCAAACCAGAAATTAGGAGCATAATTTTTTGGAGCAGGATAAAGAGTTTTTTGATTTAAAGGAGCAGAAAAAACAAAATAAACTCCTATTAAAAGGAGAAAAATAAAGATAAAAGGAATTACCTTTATTTTAAAATCTCTCATACTCTATCTCTCTAAACAAAGATAAAGCAAAAGATATACTGATTAGAAAAAATGTTAAAAGATAACCTAATAAAAGAGAATGAAAAAGATAAACACCAATAAGATTGCCAATAATTGGAGAAATGATTGCAAAAATAGCCACCCAAATTGGAGGAATAAAAA
>CAZPFE010000034.1:0-3493 GCA_964585805.1 uncultured Candidatus Saccharibacteria bacterium
AATACAGAGAGTTTTGGCTTGATAACATTCATAAAATTTTAGAGGCGATTTAAAGAAAAATAGGGTCAACTCTATTTTTAATCAATTTCAGACAAAGTATTTAAAGGAAAATTATGAATAAAGAAAAAGAATTGTATAAATTTAGTCAATTATCAGTAAGAAAAAAGGATACGCGCATTTTTCAGCCATCTCTTAAAAAATTAAAAAACAATTTTTTCTAACTGGGAGGATTTGGGGTTGTAGAAGGTTGAAAAAATTAAAAAAATGCAAACAAAAGCATTCTCATATTCTTGAGAATGTGAAAATGTTAAGTAAGACAAAATCCGGGTTTTTAATTAAAAAGTAAATTAAAATTATGAAAAATATTGTTATTTCAAATCCCCTAAAGTTAGAAAAAATTAAAAAAGAGTTTAAAAAGGGTGGAGCAGAAAAGATACATATTCTTTCTGATTTTGAAAGAACTTTAACTTATGCCTTTATAGGCGGTAAAAAGGTTCCTTCTTTAATTTCTGTTTTAAGAAGTGGTAATGATTATTTAGGTAAAGAATATGCAGAGAAAGCTCAGCAACTTTTTGAAAAATATCATCCGTTTGAAGTTAACCCTAAAATTCCTATTAAAGAAAAGAAAAAAGCAATGAAGGAATGGTGGGAAAAACATTTTAAATTGCTAATTAGAATGGGATTGAGTAAAAGACATTTGAAAATGGTAGTAGATTCGGGAAAAGTAAAATTAAGAAAAGGCGCGAAAGAATTTTTTAAATTGTTAAAGAAAAATAAAATTCCTTTAGTGGTTATGTCGGCTAGCGGATTAGGAAATGAGGCAATTTCAATGTTTTTCAAAAAAGAGAAGGTTTTTTCTCCAAATATTTTTATAATTTCAAATGAATTTTTATGGGATAAAAATGGTAAAGTTATTGGCATTAAAAAGCCAATAGTTCATTCTTTAAACAAAGATGAAACAGTTATTCGGAGTTTTCCTTCTATTTTCAAGCGAGTAAGAGAGAGAAAGAATGTTTTATTGTTAGGAGATAATTTGGAAGATGTAAGAATGATTAAAGGTTTTGATTACAATTTTTTAATTAAAATAGGTTTTCTTAATGAAAATGTAAAAGAGAATTTGAGATATTATAAAAAAACTTATGATTGTCTGATCTTAAATGATTTTTCTTTTTCTTTTGTTAATTCTTTATTGAAGGAAATATTGGCGCGAAAGAAGTAACAGTTCGTATATTTTATTGATAGAATGGATAAAAATTTAACAATAATAATTTTAATTTTAAGAGAATAAAAAATTATGATTTTTGTTTGGCTTTTTTTAATTGGTGTTGGAACAGGTATTATCGGCGCTGTTTTAGGTATTGGCGGTGGAGTGATTATTGTGCCTTTATTGACGCTTGGTTTAAAATTGCCGATGCAAAATGCGGTGGCAATTAGTTTAGCGGCAATTGTTGCTGTTAGTTTTGGCGCGAGTATTAGTAATTTTAGAAATCATTTAATTAATTTAAAACTGGCTTTAATTTTGGAACCGTTGACGGCTTTTACTGCAATTTTAGCCAGCCGGATTGCTCTTGGAATTAACCCAAATGTTCTTAAGGGAATTTTTGGTTTTTTTATGTTTTTGATTTCTTTTTTGATGTTAAAGCCGCTTCATTTTAGAAGTAAAAAAATAACTGGCAAGCGTTGTTTTTCTTATTTTGATCCTGAATTTAAAAAAGAAATATATTATGATATCAAGAATTTAAAGTTAGCCGCTTTAGCTTCATCTTTAGCAGGGTTTGCTTCTGGTTTGTTGGGGGTTGGCGGCGGAGTTTTGAAAGTGCCGATTTTAAATGAAGTTTGTCGGGTTCCAATGAGAGTAGCAACAGCTACAAGCAGTCTAATGGTAGGTGTTACTGCTTTATCAGCTAGTTTAGTTTATTTTCGGCATAATTATTTGGATTTAAATCTTGCTTTTTGGGTTATTTTAGGCGCAGTGATTGGTTCAGTAATTGGAATTTTGATTAAAAGACATCTTGATAATTATTCAATTAAAGAGATTTTTTCACTGATTATGTTTGTAGTGGGATTAATAATGATTTTTGAAGCAGGAATTTTTTAACATCGCCGCTTTAGAAAGATTTTAATTAATTTTTTTGTAAAGTACGTCTTTTTTTAAGTTTTTTCTTGAGGATGTGAGGTATCATTAACTTAAAAAATATAAACAGGGAGGTTGAAAATTAATCAAGGTTTTTTGTTTTTGTATTTTTGTCTTTATAAAAGCCAGCGTTATACTGGCGGGTTTTGAAGGAGTGAGGAGATTGTTTGGGTTCTTTATTGTCTTTGAGAAATCCATTTTGCAAACTTTGTCGCAAAGGAATTTTCGTCTATTTGTATCTTCCAGTTTTGATACTCTTCAAAACTCATTTCTGCTAAAGTTTTGTTTTCATCTTTAGGTATAAAAACCAAAAACAATTTACTCCAATGGTAATCCTTTCTTTCTCCACAAGGAAAATTAGAAAGTGATCCTAATACGTTTGATTTGAAATAAACGGGCTCGGATAGTGTTTCATCTAAATATGCTAAACAGTTTTTAAACTCGCAATCTCGCGGTTTTCCATCAACTAATCGTAAAATGCCCTCAATACCAATTGTTTCAAGAGCAAAATTTACAAATGTTTTTGGAAAACCGTTAAGAGAATGGATATAAAATCCGGAGTCTAAGGCAATACAAGGTCTCCCAATTTTTTTATAAGCAAATAAGACTTTTTTTCTGGCAATTTTTTTTAAATCATCACTTCGTGGTTCTGGTAGTTCAAGTGGATAATGAATTACCTCAATCCCATATTTTGACAGTGCATTGCTTACAGAACTCACTTTTCCTTTATTTGTTGTAGCAAAGTAAATCTTGTTCATAAATTAATGCGTTTCTTAAGATTTCTTAAGGAAAAGATACGGGGATATGAAAAGATTAGCCTTCCCTTTCATTTTGGAAGCTTCTTTTTTATAGAATTCTATATCAACTGTATACTTTCCGTAAATTAAATCGTATACTCGAGCCCATTTTTCAAAGTTTTTATTTTCATAATTCATATTTTATCACAAAATTTTTACGAAAGCCAGCCCGACCAAAAGGCAGGCGAGCGAAAAGAAAAATCGCGAAAATTATTCTGTGTCAGGCAGGGGCTTCGCCCCCGCCTGCTAATTCTTTAAGTTTTTAAATTTTTCTTTTTTGATTTATGTATAAGATTTGGTAAAATGATAGTGAAAGTTTGGGGATGTTCAATTCTTGAGCTATAAAAAAACGAGGTCAAACCTCGTTTTTTTTATGTGGCTGCGGGGCCAGGATTCGAACCTGGATTAACGGGTCCAGAGCCCGCTGTCCTACCATTAGACGACCCCGCAATAAATAATAAGAATAAAATATAAGTTTTAATTTATTTTAACATAAATATTAAATTTAGTATACTAAAAAAAAATATAAAGAAGGTTGAATATAATTTTGTAAACTTTATAA
>CAZPFE010000034.1:3503-5768 GCA_964585805.1 uncultured Candidatus Saccharibacteria bacterium
AATTTAAAGGTCGAAATATATAATATAATAAAATATAAAAAAATAAAGCTTTTGTATAATTATTGTTTATGAAAAGAAATATTTATATTGCGTTAGGAATAATTTTTATTTTGTCAGTAGGGATTGTTATGGTTTATCGACATATGCATAAGGCATCAGATTTATCTGCAGAGGTTCAAGAATTAAATATCGAGGCAGAAGATCTTTCTCAAGATATCAATAGTTTGGAGGGAATAGTGGATGATAGCAGTTTAAATTCGTTGGATGATGATTTGTCTAATATTGCAGAGGAAGATTCAGGAGAAATTTCTCCGTCAAATTCAGGAGAAAGTTTGGAAAGCATGGGAGATGAATTAGAAGCAGATTTGGAAGATATGTCAAAAGATTTAGTTGATTTGGAAGATTTTGAAAATGAATATTTAAATGATGTTGATTTTGATACTGCACTATCTGGAATGTAATGTGTTTTATAGTATAATATAATAAAAAATATAAACTTAATTTAATATAACTATGAGAAGTAGAAAAGGAATAATTAAATTCATAAGTACCTTTCTCTTTGTGGTATTTTTGTCTTTTGTTTCTGGCGCTGTTTTAGCAGAGGAGACAAGCACAGAGGGAGGAGCAACTACTTATCAGTCTGCTCAAACACAGTATGTAAAGGAAGTTAATGTTTGGAAGAAAATTAGAGAGAAGTTAATTCAGGCAAGAGAAAAATATAAAAAATTTAAAGATGCTTCAGATAAATCTGCTTACGAAGAAAGAGCAAAGGAATTTTTAGAGAAAACTATTGATGTTTTAATTAAAAGATTAGAATCTTTAAAGGTTTGGGTTTCTAATAGAAAATCTATTGCTGACGAGGAAAAACAAAATATCATTTCTAAAATCGATCAAGATATTACTACCTTAGAGAGTTACAAAACTGGTTTACCAGAGGCAACACCAGATCAGATTAAAGAAAAAGCAAAAGAGATTAGAAAATATTGGAGAAATCACAGAGTGAAAATTAAACAGATTATTGGTCAAATTTGGGTGGCAAGAACAGATTGGGTGACAAAAAGATTTGAAACTATTTCTTCTAAAGTTGAAGAAAAAATAGATGCTTTAAAGAAAGCAGGAAAAGACACTTCTCAATTGGAAGAATGGTTTTCTGATTTTAAAAAGAATTTAAAATTGGCTGAAAGCGAGCGTGACCAAGCAAAAGAGAGTTATAAAGAGATTACTAGTATATCTGATGCTAATAAACTCTTTTCAGAAATTCGTCAACATATTATAAATTCTCGCAATTATCTCCGTCAAGCTCATAAAGATTTAGTGAAAATTATTAAGTCATTGAAAGAAGCGAGTAATGTTCAAGATAAACAGGAAACTTCTGTACCTCCAGCCGAAGAAGATAATGATAACCAAGTATTTGATGAATAAGCGACTATTTTGAATAAATAGTCGCTTTGTTTTTTATAAAAAAAGATAAAATTTTTACCATATGTGTTTATGCCGGGTTATCTAATGGTAGGACAGCGGGCTCTGGACCCGTTAATCCAGGTTCGAATCCTAGCTCGGCAGACAAATATGAAATGAAAAATAGGTTATCGCCATCTTGAAAAAAAAACATAACGGAAGCCATGATTTAGCAGAGGAGCGCAAAGAAGCGTAGAAAAAATTTGAGGATGTCCGTGATGTACTTTATACGAGATATCGCGAACTCATCAAAGAAAATTTGCAATTATCCAATGCTCCTTTGGAATCTGCGCTTCGTGAAGTTACATGCAGAGAAAGTAACAAAGATACAGCATCCATAATTAAACAATGGAAAGAAGTGATTGAAAGATATACACAAAAAGAAAAAGCTGAATCTATGAAAGTTGCTTTACTGGAAGTATTGGACCAATTTTCGAACGAAGAATGAAACGTCTGCGTCATACGGCAGCTAACAAGGTATATCTGGTTTCGCTTCGGCTATCGCCTCGCTTCACCCAAATGCTCGCTATCGCTCGCACTTCAGATATACCCAAACGTTCTGCGGAAATCGCTCGCTCCGTTCGCTCTTTCCGCAGAACACAGCTTATGCGGAAACCTCGTTGCACTTCGGTTTCCCAAATTTCTCTTCGGGAAACTTCGCATAAGCCGATATGTTATTGAAAATAGTTAAAAGTTTTTTAAATTTTCTTTCAGAGAATTTATTGTTTGGGGCTATTTTTATTTCTCACCAAATTGATATGGATATTACTTTAGCAATACCAAATTTTAATGGACTTGAGGGATTAA
>CAZPFE010000035.1:0-5747 GCA_964585805.1 uncultured Candidatus Saccharibacteria bacterium
CTGCAGCTTTACACTTTGATTTTGCGTTTAAAGGATATCATTATATTTAATTAGTTTTTATTTTTTAGTGTCTTTATTAATATGATAGACAAAAATAGAATAGCCAATTGTAGTTACAGGTTTATATTGATAAAGCCAACGATAATATCCGCAGGGTTGATTAAAGCCAGGAGCAGGCAATCCTCTTCCTCCTTGAAGGAAGGTTGCTGAAACCGCCAACCAACTATCTTTAGGCAGGTCGTCTGGGTTTCTGGTTCCCCACCAAGGCCTAAATTTATCTCCTAAATAATATTTAGTATCTGAGCCCCCAAAATAATCTACATATATTTCTTTTATTCCTTTTTTATTTAACCAATCATTTAATCTTTTCAGGTCTTGTCCCCAATCTAAATTAGAATCAACAGTATAAATATAGGTTTGACTAGGTCCGCCGGTCAATTCGTTAGAATAGGCGAGAAAATGAGGATAAACAGAAAGAACGCTTATCATTTGCCATATTAAAAGTCCTCCTAAAGCAAATTTTTTGATTCTGGAAAAGGGCTCAGCAGAGACAAATTTTATTATAACCCCGCTTACTAAAAGTATAGTAAAAGGGAAGACTGGTAGAAGATGACGGACCCCTATATTTAAATTGCTTTTTAAACTAACTGTCCAGTAAATTGCGATTGCCAAAAGCATTGAAAATTCCGCTAAATATTTTTGGATCCATTTTTTTAACCTAGAAGAAGTATTTATCCAAAAAGGTTCTTTAATTAGCCAGACAGCATAAAGAATAGCAATAATTAAAAGAATAATAAAAGTTAAAGGTTGTTTTATAGTGTAAACTACTGGAAAGAAAGTTTTCCATCCTGCAGCTGATACTTCACCTAAAAAGAAGGTAGTATTTCCTCCAGTTGCTCGTTGCATTACCATAAAGACGCCTAAAAGATATTGGGCAATTGGCCTTAATAGCGGTTTATCCGCCATCCAGACGACTGCGTTTGCTAAAGTTTTACTTCCAAATGATGATAAGATAAATTTAGTGTCACTAACTTGCTTTTCTGGAGGATAATTCCAAGTATGATAAAGATAAACAAGCCAAACTAAATAATAAGCAATGAATGTAACTAAAATAGTTAGAATTAAATAATGTTTAAATATTTTTAAGAATTCTTTAAAATTATTTGATTTAGCGTAAGACCAGAAAATTATTAGGAGGCCAAAAAGAGGAAAAAGAAGAATGGTTGAGAATTTTACTAATTCAGCTAAACCAAATGTTATACCTGCAATGATAATGTTTTTCTTAGAGGGACTTTGGAGGAATTTTGTGAAGTAATAAGTAGCAATAAACATTCCAGTTGCTGCGCCAACATCAGTAGTGACTAACCTGCCGTGAGCAATTAAAGTAGGGGAAAAAGAAAAGAAAAATAAAGCAAGAAGAGCGGCTTTATCGCCAAAAAGTTCTCGCGTCCATTTGAAAATGTAAAATCCAAGTAAAAGTAAGATTAAAATCATTGGAATTCTTGCCCAAAAAATCATTTTATAGGCTGGATTGTTGCTGTGGAATAGAAATTTATTGCCAAAATCCCATTGACCATTTATATCATCTTTCCAGCTTTTTGCTTCTGCTGGGAAATGTATTCCTTTTATAAAAAGAAGAGGGATAGCGGATAAATCCTTGACTAAAGGAGGATGTTCTGGGTTAAGACGCATATCTTTTTGAGTTAGGTAGGAATAGCCGGCTGGCAAATGAGCAAGTTCGTCCATTGTCAAGGAATCATCTTTCATACTAAGGACAGAAACAGCAAAAACAAAAATTAAAAGAAAAACTGCGATGATATTTGTGAGGCGATTAGACATATTTTTTTATGTTTTTATTTTATAATATAAAATGTAATTCCATTTTTTTGTTCAATCATTCCTTTAGGGAATTTTTGGTGAAGGTTAAAAAACAATTTTGAGTCAAATTGAAGAGGAATAATGATGTTTTCTTTGTTTTTATTTATTTTAATTTTGTTTAAATCTTCTGGCAAGATATAAACTGCTCTTGGCTGATTAAATTTTGTTCTTTCAATAAAAATTGGGGTTTGGGCTGGCATAGGAATACCGTTTGGAAAAGGGACAGGAACTCCATTTTGATTGACGATAAGGTAGATTTGAGTATCTTTAGAGAAAGAATTAAGAACCTCGCCGACTTGTACATAATTATAAGCAAAAGCATCTTTTACTTCTTTTCTTTTAGCCCATTGGTAGAAATATTTGGTAAACTGAGCAAAAGTTAAACTAAAAAGAAAAATTGACAATGAAAGAAAGAGAATTGCTTTTTGGGTTTTAGTTTTAAATAAAAGAGAGATTTTTTCGTATAACCAAAAAGAACCGATTGCAGTGAGAATATAAACAACAGGGATAACTCCTAAGACACGGAGGGAATGAGGTATACCTTCGTAACTTAATATCCCAGGTAAAAGCATTGTAAAAAACCAGACAATAATAAAAAGATAAGAAGTAAATGATTGGTAATTTTTTGATTTAAATGATTGGATTAATTTTATAATTGAAATAATAAAACCAAGAATAAATAATAAGCCAATTGGTAAGAGAAGCTCTGGTGAACCGGCGAAGTTATGCCGCCAATTACCATCACCATAGAAATTGAACATTCCTAAATGGAGAATAATAGATTTTATTAAGCAAAGAAAAGGGTTTTTTTGGGAAAAAACAGAAACTCCTGATGCTCGTCCAAAGAAATCTTGAGGGTTTTTTAAGAAATATATGCCGATTGGTAAAGCAGTGAAGAAAGTTGTGGTTAGCAAACAAACAGAAGCAGATAAAAATTTTTTTTCTAATTTTTCTTTTTTATAAACAAGCCACCAACCAAAAAGAGCAATTAAAATTAGAAATACAACAAATCTATAAGCAATATAAGTATAAAAACCAAGACCAAAAAGAATTCCGGCAGCAACTAAAGAGAGATATTTTTTTTGCCTAAATCCTGAAAAAAGAAAATAAAAAGCAAAAACTAAAATAAAAGGAACTAAAATTGCCCGAAAACCAATGCGGGAAAAATTTGTGTGCCAGAAAGATATAGCTAAGAAAAAACTTGCCAAAAGAGCAACAATCCTTGCTTTGTTATTTTGATTTTGGAAAATTTCTTTAGTAAACAAATAAATGCCAATAACAGTAAGAAAACCAAAAAAAGCAGGAACAATTCTCATTGACCAAATACTTGCTTTAAAAAGCCAAAAAGACAAAGCAATTAACCAAATAAATAGTCCTTCTCGGCCATTATTTTCTGGATAGAAAAGTTTGAATTTGTGAGTTTGGAAAGAGGTTAAAGCATCATTAGCATTCATTGCTTCATCAGGATAAAGTCCGGGTGGAATTGATTTTAATTGCCAAAAACGAAAAAAGAAAGCAATGGCGAGAATAAAGAGAAAAACTAAAAAGAATAATACATTTTTTCTTTTAATTTTTACCATATTTCAATTTATGTTTTTATTTTCTAATGATAACAAAAACAAGAAATATTGAAAGTTAACCGCATTAAATATCCTAAAATCTGACCAAAAAGCAAAGCATTGGTTCTGCAATTTAAAATCTGGTCAAAATAAAGTAGATTGTAAATTAAGATAACTAATTATTTATAACCTTTCCATCTCTCTTTTTTCCCTTCTCTTTTTCCCTCTCTTTCTCCTCTTTTTATTATTTTCCTCCTCCTTTTATTTTCCTTTTCTCCTCTTCCTTTACTTCCTTTCCTTTCCTTTCCTTTCCTTTCCTTCCTCTTCCTTATTTTTTCCTTTCCTCCCCCTCCTTTGGAGGGGGAGGATTAAGGTGGGGGAGGTTTAAGTCCCCATCCCCCTCCTTTTTCCTCCCCCTTCCTAAAGGGAAGGGGGAGGAAATGAAATAATGAGGAGAGAAGGAGGGGGAAGTTCTTTAATTCCCCATCCCCCTCCTCACCTCCCCCTTCCCTCTGGGAAGGGGGAGGATTGGGAAAGAAAAAGGGAGGAGGATTGGGGAAGAAAAAAAGGGAAGGGGGAGGTGAGGAGAAAGAGAAAAAGGAAGGATTGAAAATTAAGTTAGGAGAAAGACAGATCTTCCCCTAACCTCGCAGAATCAATTTCATTTTGGTTAGGCAGTTAAATTGCGACACAGTTAATATTTGATTTTAATTATTATTTTTGTTAAGATTATTTTAGTTTAAAAACAGATATGTCTTTATTGAGAAAAACTTTATCTAAAATTTTTTTAATTTTTGTTTTTATCGGAATTTTTATTTTTGGTTTTTGGTTTGGCAGGAATAGCATTATTTGCCCTATTTGTCCTCCACATAATGTTGATTTTTCTCTTTTTTGGCAAGCATGGAATAAAGTTCATGAAAAATATGTAAATCCAAATGAACTTGATAACCAGAAACTTATTTATGGTGCGATTAAAGGAATGGTTAATTCAATTGGTGATCCTTATACTGTCTTTTTTGATCCTAAAGAATCAAAAACTTTTTTAGAGGATGTGAGCGGTTCTTTTGAAGGAGTTGGAATAGAGATAGGATTAAAAGACGGAAAAATTCAGGTTATTTCTCCTTTAGAGAATACGCCAGCCAAAAAAGCAGGAATTCTGGCAGGGGATTTTATAGTAGGAATTGATGGTAAATCAGCAATTGGAATTAGTCTTGAAGAAGCAGTTAAACTTATTAGAGGACCAAAGAATACTTATGTGATATTGAGTATAATGAGGGAAGGGTGGGAATCTCCAAGAGATTTTAAGATTAAAAGAGCAAAAATAGATATCCCTTCTTTAAAATGGTATTTAATATCTTCCCAAACAGGAAAAAAAGATGAGAATGGAGATATTGTTTATCTTCAATTATATCATTTTTCTGAAAAAGCGCGTTTTGATTTTCAGAAGGCAGCTTTATCTATTCTTGACACTTCAGCAAAAAAAATTATTCTTGATTTAAGAAATAATCCGGGTGGATATTTAGAAGTTGCTCAATATATTGCTGGTTGGTTTTTGCCTCAAGGCAAAACAGTAGTTATTGAAGATTTTGGAGGAAGAAGAGAAAGGGAAGTTTATCGAGCAGAAGGAAATGGACGATTTTCAAATTATCCAGTAGTTGTTTTGATAAACAATGGGACTGCTTCAGCAGCAGAAATTTTAGCTTCTGCGTTGCGTGATAATAGAGGAGTAAAATTGGTTGGGGAAAAATCATTTGGAAAGGGTTGTGTACAGGAATTAGAAGATTTAAGAGGTGGTTCTAGTTTGAAAGTTACAGTGGCTAATTGGCTTACTCCAAATGGAGATTTAATCAACGAGAAAGGATTGATGCCTGATATTGAAGTGAAGTCAGAAAGTTCAGAAGAAGGTAATGATATTGAGAGAGATGTTCAACTTGAAAAAGCCATTGAAGTGATTAAAGGAATGTGATAGAATTAGGAAATTAAAATTTAAGAATATTAAATAATAACAAATTAAGAATATGAAAGTAATTTTATTGCAAGATATAGAAGGTTTAGGAAAAAAATACGAGGTTAAAGAAGTAGCAGACGGTTATGCGAGAAATTTTTTATTGCCTAAAAAAATGGCAAAACAAGCAACAGAAGAAGCATTGAGATGGTTGGAGATGCAAAAAGAAATTGAGGCAGAAAAAGCGGAAAAAGAATTAAAAGAAATTGAAAAGGAAGTGGAAAAATTAGAAGGATTGGAGGTGATAATTCAAGTAAAAGTGGGAGAGAAAGGTCAATTATTTGAAAAGATTAGCAGTCAGAAGA
>CAZPFE010000036.1:0-5738 GCA_964585805.1 uncultured Candidatus Saccharibacteria bacterium
CTCCTCCCCCTCCTCTGGAGGGGGAGGATTAAGGAGGGGGAGGATTTTTACTTACCCAAATAACTTTGGAAAATTATTTTTTCATTTCGTTATCAAATTGATTGGATATACATTTTAATTTAAAAAATCGGCTAAAATCTTTTTAATCCTAAAAACCCCTAATTTTTCCTCGTTCAAAAAACCTTGAAGAGCAGACTCTGCCAAACGACCACTTCTTAAAGAATCAAATATCCATTCATTAGCATAATCAGGATTATTTTCTAATATTCCTGAACCCATATGAAGAAGCCATTTTTTATTTAAATCTTCTTGAGAACCTATTGAAGGAGCAATAATAATTGGAATACCTAAAGCGCTATAAAAAGAAAGTTCACTTGGTTTTGTCCAAAGTATATCTGTCTTTCTCAACCTCTGATTAAATAAAGAAAAATAATCTTTTATTTCTTTTTTAAATAAAATTTCTATCTGATCTTCCAAAAAAGCGGTTAAACCAAAATCTTTTATTTTTCTTTCAAAAAAATCTTTTACTTCTTTTCTAACCCCGGCTGAAAGAATAACTTTTATTTTTCTATTTTTAATTTTTTCTAATAAACTTTGAAGATATCTTATAACAATTTCCTTTTGAGCGCCTGCCCCGCCAATAGAAAATAATATTGTCAAAGAATGGTCTGATTTTTGAGGTAAAATTCCTATTTTCTTCTCAATTAATAATCCATACCTTTGTTGACACTTTTTTTCAGAATCTAAATTTAAAAAACGACTTAAAAAATCATTTTTTAAAATTTCCATTTTTTCTTCGCTGCCAATATTTTCAACAGGCAAGGGATATCCTGTTAAAAAAATATTTTTTTCTTTTACTCCATACAATTTTAAACGATTCACCACCCAAGAATTAGGAGCAAAATATTTAATCCTGCTGCTTTGAGGATTTAATGGCGCCCAAGATCGAGAAATATCAGCATCACAAATAACACAAAAAATTTCGCCTGAATAATTAAAACTCTCAGCCATAAATGCTGGAACAAAAAAAGTAGTAACTAAAGGCAAACTCTTTCCTATTTCTTTGTTTTTATTTTCAATCTTCCTAATAAGATCATTACCCCACCCTTTTTTAATTAAAGAATAAATTTTTCTTAAACTAAAGGTCGGCTGCGAAAGATCTCTTTTAGGATAATAAGAAGGAATAGATTGAAATTTATTATAAAGAGAAAAAGCAAACTCTCCAATCAAAGGAAATCTCTTAAATTTAGAAATAAATTCATAGAATTTTCTGCTTGAAAGCCAAATTTTTTTATCTTTTTTAGGAATACCAGAATAATTATTAGCATTAATAACCTCTTTCTTAAAAGACAAATTTCTAAGAGGAAAAGCAGTTCTTTGGTGACCATAACCCATATCTACTGCTATTATATGAGCATAAAAATTTTCAGAAGACATAATACTATATAAAAAATTTTATATTTTAAAGGTATCCTCCTCCTCTCTCTCCCCCTTCTCTCTTTACTCTCTCCTCCCTCTCCTCTGGAGAAGGATTTATTCCCCATCCCCCTCCTCTTTCCTCCCCCTTCCCAGAGGGAAGGGGGAGGATGGGGTAGGTGTTTCTTCTTCCTAAGAGGAAGGGGGAGAATTGAAAGTAAAAAGGGGAAAATTTTCTTTTCCTCTCCTCCTCTCCCTTCTCTGAAGGGGGGAGGTATCTTCTCCCCTTTCCTCCCCCTCCTCTGGAGGGGGAGGATTAAGGTGGGGGAAGGCATTTTGAATTTTGAATTTTAGCCATTTGGATTTGTTTAGGATTTAGGATTTTGAATTTAGGATTTAATAAGTTTTGCGTTTTGAATTTTGCGTTTAAATTTGTTTTAACATTTAACATTTTGACTTTTGAGATTTGAGTTTTGAGATAAAAGAAGGAAAAAAAATGTAAAAGATATTCTTCATTCCCTCGGGAAGAAAGAGAAAAGGAAGTAAGTTGATTAGCGATTATAATTTAATATTATCTTTTCTAAAAATTATTTTCAAATCTCAAAAAAACATCCCGCTTCCTTTCTCGCCAGATAATAAAAATTAGAAAAAAATAGAAAACAAACAACCAAAACCAATGAATACCAGAAATTTCTTTTGCCGCCCAATCTTTAGCAAAAAAATTCACAATAAGAAAAAAATATTCTAAAAGAAAAAGACAAGGAAAAGAAAAAAGCCAACCCAAAAAAGGAGAAAAAAGAGAAAGAAAAACAAAAAGAAAACCAAAGAACATTAACCAATAAATAATTGGAATAACTAAAAAATTTGTTAAAAGGGCAACTAAAGAAATTCTATTAAAATCATAAATCAAAATAGGAAGGGTAAAAATTTGAGCCGCAAGAGTCATTAAAATAATTTTTTCTAAACTTCTCCAAAACCGAGAAAAAGGAATTTTAATTTCGCGTTTCTTTTTAATTTGACTTAATTTTTCAAGGATATTTTTTTTAACTCTATTTACTTTATTTTCAAGAATAGGCGTCAAATAGATAATTCCTATTACTGCTAAAAATGATAATTGAAAACTTACATCAAATAAAAGAAGAGGATTAAAAACAAGCATCAAAAAAGCAGCCAACGCTAAAGAACGAGACGGAACATATTTTCTCCCAACCTTCTCAGCCAAAAGAAAAACAAACCCCATTATTCCTGCCCGTATTCCTGAAGGTTGAAAACCAGTCATTAAAATAAAAATAAAAATAAAAACTACTGTTAAATAAAAAGCTTGATTACGCCATAAACCTAAACTAATTAACAAAGACATTAAAATACTGCTTAAAATAACAATATGCATACCTGAAACAGCAGTTAAATGACGCAAGCCAACAACATTTAATTTTTCTTTAACTTCTTTAGTAATCCTCCCTTTATCACCTAATAGCATTGCTCCTAATATAAAACTTTTTGGCGCTGGAATATTTCTATAAATGATAGTCCTTAAAAAACCCTTTAACTTTAAAATCCGAGAATAAAAAACAGAAATAAAACTATCATTTTCTCCTCTTTTTACCCAAATAGTTCTTGGATAAAACATTATCCAGTAAACTCCTCTTCTCTCCAAATATCCTTTATAATCAAAATTATTAAAAATTTCAGGTTCTTTTATCTTTCCTTTAACTTTCAATTCCTCACCGTAGTTATAATTTCTATTATTCTTACTAATAATTAAAACATTTCCATTTCCTTTTATTGGTTGATTATTAATTACTTCTGGTTGAACTACCAATTGAACGCTGTTCTTCCGAATATCTGGTTCTGCTTTTATTCTCCCTTCTAAAATAATTTCTTTATTAAGCAAATTTTTCATCTTAACCCTTTCTTTGTTTATTCTCCACTCTGCTAACTGATACCGCCAAATACCAAGGAAAATAAACAATAAAGCAAAAGCAAAAAATAAAATTTTTTTATTTTGCCAAGAAACAGAAAACAAAATAAAAGCAAAAATTAAAAAAATCAGCCCTATTGGCTGAAAAATTTTGTTAGTCAAAAATCCTAAAAATATTCCAAAAATAAATAAAAGCAAAAAATAAAAAATTGCTTTTGAAAAATTCATAGAATTAAAACTAAAATCCAGTAATCATCACTGTTACTTTTATCTCTCCTTTTTTTAATTTTTCGTCCTGGATAGCGCCAAAAACAATTCTTGCTTCTGGAGAAACTTCTTGAGTAATTATTTTTGCCACTTCATCAATTTCTGAAAGACTAATATCTTTATTTCCAGAAACATTAAAAAGAACTCCTTTTGCTCCTTTGCAAGAAACATCTGATAAAGGTAAATTTAACGCTCTTCTGGCTGCTTCTTTTGCTCTTTCTTCTCCCTTTGCCTTACCAATACCAAAAAAAGCAGAACCTGAATCTTTAATAATTGCCTTTATATCCGCAAAATCTATATTAATTATTCCCGGCAAAACAATTAAATCTGAAATTCCTTGAACCGCTTGCCTTAAAGTTTCGTCGCATAACCAAAACGCTTCTGAAAGAGTTGTTCTATTATCTAAAAAAGAAAGTAATTTATCATTAGAAACGGAAATTAATGTGTCTACTCTTGTTTTTAATTCTTTCAAAGCCCTTTCCGCAATTTCCATTCTTTGAATACCTTCAAAAGAAAAAGGTTTGGTAACAACAGCAATTGTTAAAGCGCCTTTTTTCTTAGCAATTTCAGCTACTATTGGCGCTGCTCCGCTACCACATCCTCCACCCAATCCGCAAGTAATAAAAACTAAATCTGCCCCTTCAATTTCTTTTTCTATATCTTCTCTTTGTTCTTCTGCTGCTTGCCTTCCAATCTCTGGATTCATCCCTGTTCCCAATCCTTTAGTTAATTCTTTACCTATCCTTATTTTCTTATGAGATAAAGATTTTGCCAAATCTTGAGCATCAGCATTTATCGCAATCAATTCTACTCCTCTTATCTTTGCTTTCATCATTCTGGAAAGGGCATTTCCTCCTGAACCTCCAACTCCAACAACTTTTATTTTAGTATTCATAAATAAAATTATTTTTTATTTCACTTATTCTACCAATTTTTAAATTAAATTCAATAATTTTTTAAAAATTTTTTTAACTTCTTTTTTTTGAGGAAGAGAAGATTCCATTATAGGCACTAAATTAGAAATTGATTTTAAGATTTCTTGATTATAAGAAGTCTTACCCAAAACTCTTTCCTGTCCCCACTTTTCAATTTGACTACTTGTTCTAAAATTAATATCCCATTTATTTATAATTAAACCCCATTCAATTTTAAAATGATTAACTACTTTCAAAACCCTTTTTAAATCTGAAAAACCAGAACGACTTGGTTCAGTAACTAAAATAGCAAAATCACACCCTTGTAAAGAAGAAACAACTGGACAACCCGTTCCCGGGGCAGAATCAATTATCATTAAATCAAGATTAAACAATTCTCCTCTTTTTTTAATTTCTGAAACTATCTTTCCTGACCCAATTTCTCCGGGGAAAAGATGGCCAGAAATTAAAGGAAAATTATATTTGGTTATTTTTGTTCTAACCTCTGCTCCAAAAATTGGTTTCATTTTAACTGCCCCTGATGGGCAAAAAAATTCGCACGCCCCACACCCTTCGCACAAAAAAGGATTTAAAAAAATATTTCTATTTCTTATCTCTAAAGCTTTAAAGCGACATTTTTGGACACATTTTTCCTTTTCCTCTAAAGAGTATTTTTTTAAAATTTGATTATTAATTTCTGGTTTTTCAGAAACACTTATTTTCTCTATATCTTCCCAGTCTTCAGGTTCACCAAGCCAAACAGCTAAATTAGGAGCGTCAACATCGCAATCAAGAGCAACAATTTTCTTAAATTCAGAAAAAAGAATGGCTAAAGAAGAAGCAATCATTGATTTTCCAACCCCCCCTTTACCGCTGACAATTGCTATCTTTTTCATAATACTTATAATCCAAATAATAGAAACACTAAAAAATAAAGAAAATAAGAAGAAACAACCTTTACTAAAATATACTATTCTTTACTTTTTTCCTTTTTTCTTCTCCCCTCCCCTCCTCCTCTCTTCTCTTTCTTCTCCTTTCTCTCTTTCTCCTCTCCGCCTCCTCTTTTTACTCTCTCCTCCCTCTCCTCTGGAGAAGGATTTATTTTTTCTTTCCCCCTCCTCTCTCTTCCTTTCCTCCCCCTCCTTTTACTTTCTTTTCCTCCCCCTTCTTTTACTTTCTTTTCCTCCCCCTCCTTTGGAGGGGGAGGATTAAGGAGGGGG
>CAZPFE010000037.1:0-5611 GCA_964585805.1 uncultured Candidatus Saccharibacteria bacterium
ATTCCCCATCCCCCTCCTTTTTCCTCCCCCTTCCCTTTGGGAAGGGGGAGGATTGAAAATAAATCTGAAGAGGAAGGCATCTTCTCCTCTTTCCTCCCCCTCATCTCTTTACTCTCTCCTCCCTCTCCTTTGGAGGGGGAGGATTAAGGTGGGGGAGGTTCCTTACTTTAAATTCAAAATTTCTTTTAGTTCTTGTTTAAAAATCTCTTTTGGCCTTAAACCAACAAACTCTTTAATTATCAAACCGTTCTTAAAAAGCTTCATATTAGGAATACTTTGAATCTGATATTGAATTGCTAAAACTTGATTTTCTGGCAATTCTGTATTTAATTTAGCAATTTTTAATTTTCCTGCTAATTCTTCAGATAATTCATCTAAAATTGGCGCCATCATTAAACAAGGCTGACACCAAGGAGCCCAAAAATCAACTAAAACCGGAATATCAGATTTAAGAACTTCTTCTTCAAAATTTTGACTTGTAACTTCTATTGCTTTTGACATTTTATTTTTTTCTTTCTGTCACTTTATTTTGCTTTATATAAAAGCAAAATAAAAACGACTAGAAAGTTAATTATTTTTTATAATTTCTTTTAATAAAAAATTAAATTTTGATTTTGCTTTTTTATCAAGGGATTTCAAGCAAGAAGTCATATTTTCTTTTAAATACATTTCTAAACATTTCTTTAATCCTTGTTCAACAGCATAAAACTGGACAGTTATTTTCTGGCAATCTTCTTCTTTTTCTATTAATTTAGCCAAACCATCTACCTGACCCTTAATAATTTTTAAACGCCGAATAACTCTCTTTTTTTCTTTATTTTCTCTTTTTTCTTTAGTCATTTTAATAAGTTAATCTATATAGAATATATATACCCTATGGGGGTATTATTTGTCAACCCTTATTACTCACAATATTTAAATTAAATGTTATTATTCACATCCCCCTCCTCACCTCCCCCTTCCCTCTGGGAAGGGGGAGGATTTTGATGGGAGAAGGCTCCTTTTCTTCTCCTCCTCCTTTTTTTATTTTCCTCCTCTTCCTTTCCAGAGAAGAAGAGATTTCTTCTTTCTCTCTCCTCCCCCTCCTCTGGAGGGAAGGATTCTTTATTTCTTTTCTCCTCCCCCTCCTTTGGAGGGGGAGGATTAAGGTGGGGGAGGATATTTACCAATTTTAAACTTTTAATATCTTTTTGTTTTTGTTATTATTAAAAAAATATATAAAAATTTGGCGAATTAAAGAATAACCTTTTTTTAGTTTTATGATTAGTATTATTATTCCCACTCTGAATGAGGAAAAATATCTTCCACGTCTTCTTAAATCAATAAAAAATCAGGACTATCAAGATTATGAAATAATAATTGCTGATGCTGGCTCTACAGACAAAACAATAGAAATAGCCAAGAAATATAATTGTAAAATTGTTCCAGGAGGATCGCCAGCAGTCGGAAGAAATAATGGAGCAAAAGCAGCAAAAGGAGAATATCTACTTTTTTTAGATGCAGATGTTGTTTTAGAAAAAAATTTTTTAAAAAGCTTGCTTCAAGAATTTAACAATAGCAATATAGATATTGCTACTTCTTATATCGTCCCTTTAAGTAATAAAAAAATTGATTTTATCCTTCATAATACGGTTAATGTTTATTTTCGAGCAACTCAAAAAATTTATCCTCATGCTCCGGGTTTTTGTATTTTAGTAAAAAAAGATGTTCACAATGCTGTAAACGGATTTGATGAAGAAATTAAATTAGCCGAGGATCACGATTACGTCCGTCGAGCAAAAAAATACGGAAAATTTAAAGTAGTCCACTTTCCAAAAATATTTGTCTCTACCAGAAGATTAGATACAGACGGCAGAATCAATATTGCAGTTAAATATCTACTTTGCGAAATGCACAGAATAATCATCGGAGAAGTAAAAACCAATATTTTCAATTATCAATTTGGACATTATGATAAAAAAAGAAAACAGGTAAAAATTCCTGAATATATCCTTCAAAAAATTGAAAAAACAATTATTCAACTTTTCAAAAAAAATAAAATACTTTCAGAAATTGAAGATAAATTATCAAAAATAGAACCAAAAATTAAAATTAAAATAAATAAAATTAAAAAATTTTAAAAACCTTTCCTCCCCCTCCTTTCCCTCCTTTCTTTTCCTCCCCTCCGCTGGGGGAGGATTTTTTTCTTCCTCTTCCTCTCCCTCTTCTGGAGGAAAATCTCTTCCTCCTCCCCCTCCTCTGGAGGGGGAGGCATCTTCTCTCCTTCCCTCTCTCTCATCTCTTCCCTCTCTCTCGTCTCTTCCCTCTCTCCTCCCCCTCCTCTGGAGGGGGAGGAGAGAGGGAAGAAAAAATATAAATCATTTCAAAATAAAAAAGGGAGAAAAACCTCCCTTTAAAATCTTAAACTTTTATAAGAACCTTTTTATCCTTATTACCTCCTCCTTTTCAATATGTCTCAAACAAACTAATTCTCCTAAGAAATTCATTAATTCGTGCCTCCTCTCTTCTAAAACCATCTTAACCTTTTTTAAATCAATAATTATATCTACTTTATCTGCTCCCAATATAGAAGATACCTTCTCAGAAGCCACTATAACTGCTGAATCACAATCGATATCGTTATCTCCATCAAAAACCACAACTTTTGAAGAAAATAATTCTTCTAATAAATCTTTAATTATCTCATCATCATATTTCCATACTCCGACCTTAATTCTTGAAAATTCTATCTCTCTCATCTTTCCCTCCTCTATCTTTATCTGTTTTATCAAAGAACAAAAAAACTCCCAATCTTTTTCAGATTGGGAGGCGTTTACAATAATTTTATTTTTCTATTTTTAAAACGCCCCCCTCTTGGGGATAATAATAATTATATTTTTTATATTTTTTATTACTTCCTTCACCATTTTTAAATTCTTAAAAATAATTTGCTCCGTTCTTTTTTTACAAACTCTTTTCCGCTTTCTTCTAATTCTATTTCTTTTTTAATATTCTCCGCTGTTTTTGTCAAGAAAGGTTCAAGCATTTGGGAAATATTATCTAAAATAGCCAATAAATCACTTAAAACATTTTGGGAATTTTCTTTCTTTTCCCAAGGTCTTTCTTTTTCAATATATCTATCTGAGAAATTAACTAACTCCCAAACTGCTTTTAAAGATTCGTTAAATTTAAAATTTTCTAAAAAATCTTGAAATTTTTTCTTAGATTCTTCTATCTTTCTTTGAACTTCTACGCTCTGAACTACTGTTTCAAGTTTTGCGTCTTGAGTTTTAAGATAATTTTCAGCCATCACTCTTACCCTAGAAACCAAATTACCTAAACCATTAGCCAAGTCGCTATTATATCTGTCTTCAAACTTTTGATAAGAAAAATCACCATCTTCGGTCGAAGGCACTTCTTTTAGAAGAAAATATCTCACTGCTTCGCTTCCATATTTTTCTATTAATTCAAAAGGATCAATAACATTACCAAGAGATTTTGACATTTTTTTGCCTTCAACATTAATAAAACCATGAATAAGAATTTTTTTAGGCAGTTTTAAGCCAAGAGAAAATAATATTCCCAACCAAAGTAAAGAATGAAAACGAAGAATATCCTTACCAATACAATGAACATCTGCTGGCCAATACTTCTTTAGAAATTCCTTGTTTTCTGAACCATAGCCAAGAGCTGAAATATAATTAATTAAAGCATCAAACCAGACATAAATTATTTGGTTTGAATCATTAGGCACAGGAATACCCCAATCAACTTTTTCTTTAGGCCGAGAACAACTTACATCTTCCAATCCTTGCTCAATAAAATATAAAACCTCATTCCTTCTTTTTTCAGGAATTATCTCTACTTCTTTATTTTCTAAAACTTTTCTAATTTGAGAAGAATATTTAGAAAGACGAAAAAAATAATTTTCTTCTTCTACTACTTCTGGCTCTTTTTGATGAAAAGGGCATTTGCCATCTACTAAATCTTTTTCTTGCAAAAACGCTTCGCAACCAGAACAATAAAGCCCTTTATATTTTTTCTTATAAATATCGCCTTTTTCTAACAATTTAAGCCAAACCTTTTCTACAGCTGGAAAATGTCTTTTTTTATCGCTTGTCCTAATAAAATCATCGTTGGAAATGTTTAAAAGAGAAGTCAATTTTTTAAATTTTTCAGAAACTTCATCAACAAAATCTTTTGGTTCTTTGTTGTTTTTCTTTGCTGTTTGAGCAATCTTTAAGCCATGTTCATCTGTTCCTGTCAGAAAAAAAACATCATCACCCAAAAGCCGGTGATAACGAGCAAGAACATCTGCTTGAACTAACTCTAAAGCAAAACCAATATGAGGAGCAGCGTTAACATATGCTATACTAGTAGTAATGTAAAATTTTTTAGCCATAAGCAATTTATATTCCTCCTTTTCTTCCCTCTCCTCCTTTCTTCCTTTACTTAATCTTCTTTCTTGTCTTCTCTCTCCTCCCCCTCCTCTGAAGAAGGAGGTATCTTCTCTCCTTTCCTCTCCCTCCTCTCTTTACTCTCTCCTCCCCCTTCCCTCTGGGAAGGGGGAGGATTAGATGAAATGTTTTTCCTTCCTAGAGAGAAGTGGAAGGATTGAAGAGATGTTTTTTCTTTCCAAAGGAAGGGGGAAGATTGGGGGAAAAGGGGGGAAGGAAGAATTCTCAGAAGCAAAAACGAACCTCTCAATTTAACTATTTAACTCATAGTATTTACTTCTTGTCAATTTTTGCCAAATAAATTGTTTGCGTTGGATAAGCAAATTCAATTCCTTCTTTTTCAAAAAGTCCTTTCATCTTAAAATTAATCTCTTGCTGAATATCCATATATCGACCATAATCAGGCGTTTCAATAAAATAAACAACTTCAAAAATAAGGGCAAAATCACCAAAACTCTTAAAATGAACTCTATCAAGAGTAGCGTCAGGAATTTCTTTAAAAATATCCTTTACAATTTCAATAGCTTTTTTTAATTTTTCTTCTGGGGTCTCATAAAGAACGCCAAAATTAAAAACTATCCGTCTTCTTTGCATTTTTTTAAAGTTTTGTATCTTTGCTCCAGTTAAATATCTATTTGAAACAACTATTTCTTCTCCTTGAAGCGCTCTTAAACGAGTTGTTTTAATTCCTATCTTCTCTACTACTCCAGAAATATCTCCAGTTGATATATAATCACCAGGTACAAAAGGTTTATCAAAATAAATAGCAAAGGAACTTAAAAGATCACCTAAAATATTTTGAACAGCCAAAGCAACTGCAATTCCGCCAATACCTAAACCAGCAATAAGAGAACTAACATTAATACCTATATTTTGAAGAACCAACAAAAGAGCAAATGACCATAAAATAAATTTTAATATTATCCCAATAGCATAAGCCGCTGCTTTTGTCTCTCTATTATCATCAGAAAGTTTTCTTCTGACCACATAATCTATTAAAATCTGAACAGCAATAATTACCTGATAAACAAACCAAATAATTAAAATAATATTAAATAATTTATTCAAAAAATCATTTAAAGTTAAGAATTTTAAAGCAAAATAAAAAGCCAAAAATGAATAAAAAGGCGGTTTTATTGAGCGAACAATTTTTATTATCTCATCATCAATATCAC
>CAZPFE010000038.1:0-4758 GCA_964585805.1 uncultured Candidatus Saccharibacteria bacterium
AGAAAAGTTATTAAAAATTGTTTCTTCAGGGTTTATTTTTTTAAAGGATTTTGTAAAAAATTATCAAGAAGAAATAATTTTATTTATTAGTGTGTTTTTGGCTTCTTTGTTTTCTTTTTTCTTAGGGTATATTGTTGGAAAGTATTAAAACTATTATGAATACTAAATTTAAAATAGCAATTATTGGCGCTGGTGTTAATGGTTTATATCTTGCTTGGAAGTTAGCAGAAAGGGGATATTTTGTTAAGGTTTTTGAAAAAAATGAGATGATAAAAGATAAAGTTTGCTCTGGCTTGTTCTCAGAAAGATTAATAGAGTTTATACCTCAAAGTCAAAAATTAATAGAAAAAGAAATAAAAGAAACAATAATTCATTTTCCTAAAAAAACTATAACTTTAAATTTTTCTAAAAAATTTTATTTGATTAGTCATACTGAACTAAATAAAATGCTTAAAAATTTAGCCGAGGAAGCAGGAGCAATAATTGAATTTAAAAATGGGTTTTCTAATTTTAAGAGAAAAGGAGAAAAGTATCTTTTAAACAATGATTTATTTGATAAAATAATTGGCTGTGATGGCGCACTTTCTTCTTTAAGAAAATTTTTATCTTTGCCTGAACCAAAATATAGATTAGGTATTCTAAGTTATGTAAAGGATAAAAATGTAATTGATTCTAATTCTAATATTGTTGAAACTTGGGCATATCAAAACAATTTTAAGTTTGGTTTTATTTCTCAAGGTGAAGGTTTTATTTGGAAAATTAGAAGGAAGGATAAGATTGAATATGGGACAATGGGCGATATTTTTCAAGCTAAATATAATTTTAATAGATTTATTAAAGAAAACAAAATTATTGGCGTTAAAGAACTAAAGGCGCGTTTAATTCCTCAAGGATTAATTTTACCACTTTCTAATGATATCACTTTAAGCGGTGACGCGGCTGGATTGACTAAACCTTGGTCAGGAGGTGGAATTGTTTGGGGACTGATAGCAAATGAAATACTTCTTAAGAATTTCCCTGATTTTTCTCAATATCAGAAAGAAGTAAAAAGATTTTTTTTGCCACGAATAATTTTTTCTAAAATGGCTATAAAAATGGTGTATTTTTTAGGATTTAAATTCCCTTTTGTTTTGCCTAAAAAAGTTAGAATAGAGTCGGATTTTTTATTTTGATTTTTTTAGAGTTAAAAATTTTTTATTTTTTTAATTTGATAATTTTGTTATAATGATGGAATATTTTATGGAATATTTTAAGATAAAAGAAGGAAAGATAAAACAATGAATCAATTAAAAAAAATCCCTTATCATTTGGGTATTATAATAGACGGCAATAGGCGTTGGGCAAAAAAAAGACACTTGCCGACAATTGAAGGTCATCGTCGAGGATTTAATAATGTTATTAAAATTGCTCGGGCAGCAAGGGAGAGAGGGGTTAAAATTTTGACAATTTATACTTTTTCTTCTGAAAATTGGCAAAGGCCAAAGAATGAAGTAAAATACCTTATGGAATTGATGGCAGAGGCTTTTAGTAAAAGATACATTGAAGAACTTTTAAAAGATAAAATAAAACTTAAAGTAATTGGGAATAAAGGCAAACTTCCCAATTTTTTACAAGAAAAGATTGAAGAAGCCGAGAGATTAACAGAGAAAGGAAAAAAAGGAATTTTAATGTTGGCAATTTCTTATGGAGGCAGAGAAGAAATAATAGAAGCGGTTAAAAAGATAGTTTCACAAAAGATAAAACCTGATGAAATTGACGAAGAAATGATTAAAAAATATTTGTGGACAGGAAATTTATCTTATCCTGATCTTATTATTAGAACAGGAGGAGAAAAAAGATTATCTAATTTTTTGATTTGGCAGAGCGCTTATTCTGAGTTGTATTTTTCAGACAAATTTTGGCCTGATTTTGGAATAAAAGATTTAGAAAAAGCATTTTTAGATTATAGTAAAAGGCAGCGTCGGTTTGGCAGGTAATTTATTATTCTCTTTGAGAGATGAAAGTTAATAATTTTTTGATTTTTTATTAATTTAAAGTATAATCTTTTTTAATGTGAAAATTGAGAAGATTTATTTTTATGTTTTTTAGAAAAAAAAATAATTTTAAAATAGGAATAATAGGAGTAGGAATGGTTGGCGGGACTTTAAACGAATATTTTAAAGAGCGGGGGAAAAAGCCTTTATTGTATGATTCTCCAAAAAAGATTGGTTCTTTAGAAGAAGTAAATGAAGCAGATTTGATTTTTATTTGCGTTCCTACGCCTTTTGATAAAGAAAAAGGTTTTGATTTATCTTGTGTTGAGGATGCTTGCCGTAAAATTAAAGGAGAAAAAATAGTAGTTATAAAGTCCACTGTTTTGCCCGGCTCAACGGATAAATTACAAGATAAGTATCCTCACCATAAATTTTTATTTAATCCCGAGTTTCTAACTGAATCCACTGCTTTAGAGGATATGAAGCATCCAGACAGACAAATTATTGGTTATACAGAAAAAAGTTTTGATATAGCAAAAAAAGTTTTAGATATTTTACCCAATGCTCCTTTTAAAAAAATAATTCCTGCTAAAGAAGCAGAACTTGTTAAGTATTTTAGTAATACTTTTTATGCGACAAAAGTGATTTTTGCCAATCAGATATATCAGCTGTGTCAAAAGTTAGGCATTGACTATGAAGTAATAAGAGAGTGTGCTTCAGCAGATAAATGGATAGGACCTAACCATTTGGATGTTCATCATAAAGGTTATTTTGGTTATGGTGGAAAGTGCTTGCCTAAAGATATTAAATCTTTAATTCGATTTGCTAAAGAAAGGGGAGCGAAGTTAGAGCTTTTAGAAACTGTTGATGATCTTAATGAGGATTTACGGAAAAGCCAAGGATTGTTTTAGTAAGAATTATTTTTATTGTATGATGTTAAAATTAACAAGTAAAGGAAAACAAAAAGGTTTTTTAGTAGTAATTTTTATCGGATTGTTGTTTTTTAGTTTTAGCGTTAAGGCAGATACGGTAGGAGAGAAAAGAAATTTTTATATTGATCCTAATTTTGATAAATATAATCGTGAGGAAATAACAGCAATTTTAATAAAAACTACTCCTCATCTTTATTTTTATGCTGATAAAGAATGGTGGGATTTTGCTGATCAAGAGGAGATTTATAGCGCAGTAAGTAAGCTTGGTGAAGAATTTGATAATAAGATATATCCTACTTTGACTTCAATTTTTGGTCCAGAATGGAATCCGGGAATTGATAAAGATCCTCATATCTATATCCTTATTCATCCAATGGATAAGGCCGGAGGAGGTTATTTTAATAGTGGTGATGAATATCCTAAAATTCAAAATCCAAGGTCAAATGAGCATGAAATGATTTATCTTAATTCAAAATATATAAATAGTTCTTTAGAAAAAAGTTTTTTAGCCCATGAATTTACCCATTTAATTACTTTTAATCAAAAAGAAAATACATATGGAGTTAGCGAGGAGGTTTGGTTAAACGAAGGACGGGCAGAATATGCTCCAACATTGGTTGGTTATGATGATGATTATGAAAATAGCAACTTAAAAATAAGGGCTGATTTATTAGCAGAAGATCCTTCGGATTCGCCTTTTGATTGGTCAGGTAGAGAGATAGATTATGCCAGTGTAAATCTTTTTATTCATTATTTGGTGGATCAGTATGGAATAGATATTTTAGTTGATTCCCTTCATTCTCCAAAAGTAGGCGTGGAAAGTATTAATTATGCTCTTCAAAAGAATGGCTATAAAGATGACCTTGCTAAAATTTTTTTAAACTGGACAATTGCTAATTATATCAATGATTGCAATTATGGAGAAAGATATTGTTATCTTAATAAAAATTTAAGAAATTTTAAAATTTTCCCTCAAATAAACTTTCTACCTTTAAGCGGGCAAAGTGTTCTAACTTTTGCTGATATTACAAAAGGTTGGACAGGAAATTGGTATAAAATTATCGGTGGCAACGGGAACATTAAATTTTATTTTGAATCTTTGTCTGGAGTTCCTTTCAATGTTCCTTATATAATCAAAAAGAAAAATGGGAGTTTCAGCGTTCATTTTCTTTCTTTAGACAAAAATGGGAAAGGAGAAGTTGAAATTAGTGATTTCGGACGAGATGTTATTTCTCTTATTTTTATTCCGTCTGTAGAAGATGGCTCCCCATTAGATAATAGATATTTTTCTTTTTCTTGGAAAATTTCAGTTGAAAAGGATAAAAATGAGTCAGAATTAATTCAAGAACTTTTGGCTAAAATTGACGAATTAAGGGAAAAAATTGCTTCTGTCCAAAAAAAGATTGAAGAAATTTTAAATTCAAAAGAAAAGAAAATCACTTGTAGTGAAATTAAACATAACTTATTTTTTGGAATGAGGAATAATAATGAGGTTAAATGTTTGCAGGAGTTTCTAAAAAGTCAAGGGAAAGAAATATATCCTGAAGGATTGATAACCGGCAATTTTCTTTTTTTAACAAAGAAAGCAGTTATTCGTTTTCAAGAAAAATATGCAGAAGAAATTCTAACTCCCTTAGGACTCAGGAAAGGAACTGGTTTTGTTGGTCCAGCAACAAGAAAGAAAATTAATGAAATTTTAAAATTAAATATTGTAGATTTTAAAAATAAGTAGTAGAATCTAATAAGTAATATAAACATTAAATTAAAATAATATAAACATAATTATAAAATTTATGCAGCAGACAAACAACAAAAACAAAGAAGAAGAAAAAGAAGTATTTTTTGATAAATTT
>CAZPFE010000039.1:0-4623 GCA_964585805.1 uncultured Candidatus Saccharibacteria bacterium
ACTTTACCTTCTTTTAGTTTAACTTATTTTTTGCTAAAATTAAAGAAATGAAGCTTTTCCTAAAAAATAAAAAAGCATATTTTGATTACCAAATTTTAGAAGAAATAGAAGCAGGATTGGTTTTAGACGGCCAAAGGGTAAAATCAATTCGTTCAGGAAGAATTAATCTAAAAAGCTCTTATATTTCACTAAGAAATACTGGGAAAAACAACTCTCCTGAGGCTTATTTAATTGGAGCAAATATCCCTCCTTATCAACCAAAAAACAGTCCTCCAAATTATGACCCAAATGAACCAATAAAATTATTACTAAAAAAAGAAGAAATAAAATATTTAGTAGGTAAAACAAAAGAAAAAGGAATAACCCTAATTCCCTTGAAAATTTATGATAAAAATGATAAGATAAAACTCACTATTGGGATCGGTAAAGGAAAAAGAAAAAGAGACAAAAGAGAGTTAATTAAAAAAAGAGAGGCAAAAAGAGAAATTAAAAAAGCTATCAATGGTTATTTATAAGTTATAAAGGCAAGGGGATGCACGCTTCGACAAAAAATTCAACTAAAACAGGGCAAGCCGAGCATTATAGTCATCTCGTTAAACTGACTATAAAAAGAATAAATGCCAATTTATTTAATCAAGAACCTGCATTAGCAGTTGCCTAATGCCGTCAGGATTGTTGATTCTCGCTAGACAATCACTGGCGTCATAAAAGCGAGATAGGCAGTTATTATTGTTCGGGAATAACTGCTGAAAATAAAACCGAACTCAGGATGTTAAAGTTTTGCCTATTTTTAATTTAACATCCGAAAAACAAAATAGGCTAAGCTTGTAGATCTGTTTTGGTTGATTTTTTGGACGAGGGTTCAATCCCTCCATCTCCACAAATATAAAAATTTAAATTAACAAATAATAATTAATAATTTTCAAACTTGAAAAATAAAAATCAAAGAATATACACCAATTATCAAATAAGGGCTGAAAAGGTACGGGTAATTGATGAAAACGGACAGCAAATTGGAATTATGAATTTAGAGGAGGCAGTTAACCTTGCTAAAGAGAAAGGATTAGACCTAATTCAGATTACCGAAAAAGCGGAACCTCCAGTTTGTAAGCTTGATGATTTAGGTAAATTTCTTTATCGCTTAAACAAAAAACAAAAAACAATTAAACAGGGTGGAGAGTTAAAAAATTTGAGAATTAGTTTTAACATTTCTGACCACGATTTAGAAACCAGAATCAAACAAGCAGAAAAGTTATTGAAAAAAAAGAATAAAATTAGAATAGAAATGAGATTAAAAGGAAGAGAAAAAGCCCTTCAAGATTTTGCAAAAGAAAAAATTAAAAAATTCTTAGAAAAAATTAACCAAAAAATAGAAATTAAAATAGAACGAGAATTAAAAAAAGAACCGCGAGGGTTGACAGTTATTATTTCAAAAAAATAACATTTATTTATGAAAACAAGAAAATCTATTAAAAAAAGATTTAAATTTACAAAAACAGGAAAGGTGTTAAAAAGACCAATTGGACAAAATCACTTTAATGCTAAAAAAAGTGGAAAACAAAGAAGAAAAAGCAGAAAAATGATAGTCCTTTCTAAGGTTGATGCAAAAAAAATAAAAAAATTACTTGCCCGTTAAATTAAAAAATTTTAATAAATTTTATGGTTAGAGTAAAAAGAGGCGTTAGCGCTCATAAAAGAAGAAAAAATATTCTTAAACATACAAAAGGTTTTCGTTGGGGAAGAAAATCAAAATATAGACTGGCAAAAGAAGCCTTGCTTCACGCTTGGTCTTATGCTTATAGAGACAGGAAAACAAAAAAAAGAGAATTCAGAAAACTTTGGCAAATTAGAATAAATGCCGCTGTCCGTGAAAAAGGGCTTACTTATAGTCGGTTTATCAAACTTCTCAAAGATAAAAACATTGATTTAGATAGAAAGATATTATCTAATTTAGCAAAGGACGAACCTCAAGTTTTTGAAAAAATAATTGAAAAAGTTCAATAAACCTAATTTATAAAAACGCTTTTTGATTTTAAAAGCGTTTTTATTTTTCTTTATTTTTTTCTCTTTGCCTTAAAAAAGATTCTGCTTTTTTCAATACTTCTTTTGCATTCTTAAAAGTAATTTGTTTAATTGCTTCTTTATAAGTCAACCATTTATAACCAATATGTTCAAAGGAAAGATTTACTTCTTTTGTTTTTGTTTCTACTAAATAATAAACAACTATCTTAAAAACCCACTCATCTTTTTTTTGTCCAGAATAATTATTTTTAAAAAAATACTTAATATATTCTTTAAATCCGTCAATAATTTCTAAATCTTTTATTCCTGTCTCCTCTTCTACTTCCCTTTTCATTGTCTCTATCTCGCTTTCACCCTTTTCTATATGACCTTTTGGAAAATCCCAATGTCCTGCCTCATAATGAAGTAAAAGGTAATAAATTTTACCCTTTTCTCTCCGAAAAACTACTGCCCCGGCTGATTTTTCTCTTGGCATAAAAAATTCTTATTTTTAATTTATTTTAAATACTTTATTAACTCGGCTAAACTTCTTGTGTTTATAATATCACTTTTTTCTGCCCAACCTCGCCTAGCTTGAGCAATACCAAATTCAATAAATTTCATCTGATCTTTGTGATGAGCATCAGTATTAATTACCATCTTAACGCCAATTTCCTTTGCCAAGCGTATATTAGTATCATTCAAATCTAATCTCTCAGGATAAGCATTAATTTCCAAAATTGTCTTAGTTTCTCGAGCTGCTTTCATAATTTTTTCAATATCTACTTCATATCCCTCTCTTTTTTTAATTAATCTGCCAGTAGGATGAGAAATGATATCTATATTCGGATTTTTCATTGCCCGAATAATCCTTTCTGTCATTCTCTTTTTGCTCATTTTAAAATTAGAATGAATACCAGCAATAACAAAATCTAATTTCCTAAGACAATCATCTTTAATATCAACTGACCCATTATTTAAAATATTTGCTTCGCAACCTTTTAAAATTTTTATTTTTTCTCCTCTTTTCTTCAGTTTTTGATTTATTTTATCTATTTCTTTATCCCTTTCTTTTAATTGTTGCTCGTTTAATCCATGTTCAATTTTTAAAAATTTAGTGTGACTAGCAATCCCTACATACTCGTAGCCCATTTCTATCGCCATTTCTGCCATTTCCTCTATTGTGTTTGCTCCGCCATCAAATTTCCCTGCCCATTTAATATGGCAATGAAGATCGCCTTTAATTTCATCATATTCTATCACTTTTGGTAATTTATGACTTAAAGCGGCTTCTATCTCACCGCTATCTGTCCGTAATTCAGGAACTGGATATTCCATCCCTAAAAAACGGTATATCTCTTCTTCCTCTTTCCCTGCAACCATTTTTCCTCCCTTAAAAAGACCATATTCAGAAAGTTTATATCCTTTTTCAATTGCAATTTTTCTTAAAGCAATATTATGCTCTTTTGAACCAGTAAAATATTGAAGAGCAGCCCCGTAACATCGTGCCGGCACTACTCTGATATCCATATCAAATCCTTGCCTCATTCTAACTGAAGATTTTGTCTTTCCTTTGCCCCAAATTTTTTCAATCCCCTTTAAAGAACAAAAAAAATCCATTACTTTTTGCGGTTGATTAGAAACAACCAAAAAATCAACATCGCCAATAGTTTCTTTTCTTCGTCTTATTGAACCGGCTAAACTTACTTTTTCCACTTCTTTCATTTTTTTCAACTTTTTCTCTATTTCTTTTGCAAAAGGCAAAATTTCACCTAATAAAAATCTCCCTTTTGATTTTCTTAAAAACTGAATCCCTTCTAAAATATTCCTTTCTGTTTTTGGCCCAAAACCAAATAAAGGAGCTATTTTATGTTCTTTTGCCGCTTTTTCTAATTCTTTTAAGTTTTTTATTCCTAATTTTTGATATAATACCTTTATCTTTTTAGGGCCTAACCCCTCTATTCCCATCAACTCATCTAAGCGAACCGGTGTTCTTTTCTTTAACTTTTCATAATATTCTATTTTTCCCTTTTTAATATATTCCTCTATTTTGTCAGCAATACTTTCTCCTATTCCCGGAATTTCCAATAAACCTTTTTTCCCTTTCTGATTATAAATATCAAAAACATCTTCTTCCAAAGTTTCTAAAACTAAACCTGCTTTTTGATAAGCCTGCGGCTTAAAAGCAACTCCTTCCATCTCTAAAAATTCCGCAATTTGATAAAATATTTTTGATAATTCTTGATTTATCATAATTTCACCTAAATTCATTTTAATCTATTTCTATTCGCTAATCAACTTTATGTATAATGCTACCCAATTTTTGATTCCACAAGCATTTTAACTAGTTAATTAATGAAGTTAAGCGAAAAACACACCCCGTCAATATGTTACTCTGCCGGACGATATGACAAAGTTAAAACACAAAAATCAAAACTAATTTATTCAAATTCTAAATTCAAAATACCTTCCCCACCCTAATCCTCTCCCTTTATTTTTCAATCCTCCCCCTTCCCCTGGAAAAGGGGAGGTGAGGAGGGGGATGGGAAATAAAGAAACCTCCCCCTCCTTAATCCTCCCCCTCCAGAGGAGGGGGAGGATGAGAAAGAATAAATCCTCCCC
>CAZPFE010000040.1:0-4471 GCA_964585805.1 uncultured Candidatus Saccharibacteria bacterium
TTTTTGAATTTGTTTTTGAAAGTTTTTATAATTTTGTCTCAGATGTGATTAGAGACGAAGAAAAAGTAAAAGAAATTTTTCCTTTGTCTTTTACATTATTTATAGTTATTTTATCAGCAAATCTTATTGAAATTATCCCCGGTTTGGGGGTTTTTCATTTGCTTAGGTCGCCAAGCAGTGATTTAAATTTTACTCTTGCTTTATCTGTTTTTTCTATGGCTTTGGTTCATTTATATGCATTAAGAAGATTAAAGCCAAAAAATTATTTCAAAAAATATATTAGTAAAAATCCAATTTTTGCTTTTGTTGGCGCATTAGAAGGATTTTCTGAAATTACTAAGGTTTTATCATTATCAATAAGGTTGTTTGGCAATTTATTTGCTGGAGAGACATTATTAATTGTTTCTGCTCATTTATTTTCATTATTTTTTCCTTTGCCATTTCTTTTTTTAGAGATTTTAGTTTCTTTTATTCAAGCTTTGATTTTTTCTTCTTTAATAACAATTTTTTATTTAAATGCCGGGTCAATAGTAGAACATTAAAAGGTCGAGATGAATAAATAATAGAAAATTAATTAAAAATAAAAAATATGGATTTAGCTATATTAAAAACAATTGCTGCTGCTATTGCTATTGGAGTTGGTTCAATTGCTCCAGGATTAGCAATTGGAAAAATTGGTTCCCAAGCAGTAGATGCTATGGGTCGCAATCCAGAAGCATCTTCAAAAATTCAAACAGCAATGATTTTAGCAATTGCTTTTGCTGAAGCAGTGGCAATTTATGCTTTAGTTATTGGTCTGATAATTTTATTTAGTTAATTTTGCGAATAGATTATGAAAATTTTTTCTGTTTTGGGAATAAATTGGAAAATTTTTTTAGCAGAATTAATAAATTTTGCTATCCTCTTTTATATTCTTAAAAAATTTGTTTATCCTAAAATTTTGGCTTTTCTGAAGCAGAGAGAAAAGCGAATAAAAGAAGGATTGGATTTAAGGGAAAAGTTAGGAAAGAAGATAGAGGAAATTAAGAAAGAAAGGTTGGAAATTATTGAAAGGGCTAATAAAGAAGCAGTAAAAATTGTTGAAGAAGCAAAAAAGACGGCAAAAAGGAAAGAGAAAGAGATTATTGAAAGAGCGGAGAAAAAGAGTCAAGAGATTATTGAGAAATCTCAAAAACAAGCAAAAGAGGAAGCAGAAAAGATTATCCAAGAGAAAGAAAAAGAGATTGAAGAAAAAGTTATTTTAATAGCTGAAAAATTTTTAAATCAAAGGATGGATGGAGAGAAAGATAAGGCTTTGATAAAAAGTTTAATTAAGATGGAAATATGAAAGAAGCAAAAGAATTAGCTAAAGCCCTTTGCTCGATTTTGGCAGATAAGGAGGAAAAAGAGAGGAGAAATATTTTAGATAGATTAGTAAATGTTCTTAAAGAACAGAATAAATCTTATTTATTAAAACCGATTTATGAAAATTTTGTCAGTTTTTGGTTGAAGGGGAAAAAGGTAGAAATATCTGTGGCTCGGAGTTTTGAAGATAAAGGAATTCTGAGAGAATTAGAAGATTTTAGCAGGAAAGTGTTGGGTGAAAAAAAAGAATATTTTAAATTTTTGATTGATGAAAACTTAATTGGCGGCTTTGTTTTAAAAGATGAGAATTACTTAGTTAGAGCTTCAATAAAAGATTTTTTAGTTCAAATTAAAGAAAAGAATAAATAATTATAAAAAATAACAAGATTTAAAATGGAAACGCTTTCTTATTTTAAGAAAATTTTAGAAGAGGAGATTAAACCCCAAAAAGAAGAAATTGGCAGAGTGGAAGAAATTAAAGATGGGGTAGTGACAGCGTCTGGTTTAAAAGATGCTTATTACGCAGAACTTGTTATTTTTGAAAGAACAAAAGAGTTTGGTTTAGTTCTTGATTTGGGAGAGTATGATATAGGAATTGTTGTTTTAGGTGATGGTTCTCAAATTAAAGAAGGAGATATTATTGTTAGAACAGAAAAAATACTTTCTCTTCCAGTTAGCGAAGAATTGATAGGAAGAGTTGTTGATCCTTTAGGTAAACCATTAGATGGAGGAAGAGAGATTAAAGGAGAGGAATTTTTGCCGATAGAAAAAAGAGGACCTTCAGTAACCGAAAGAGAACCGGTCAATACACCTTTACGGACTGGAATTAAAGCAATTGATTCTCTTATTCCTATTGGCAGAGGACAGAGAGAATTAATTTTAGGTGATAGGGCAACGGGAAAAACAGCAATTGCTTTAGATGCTATTTTAAATCAAAGAGAAGAAAAAAATAGGCCAATTTGTATTTATGTTGCCTGCGGACAGAGAAAAGCAAAAGTAAGAAGATTAACGGAAACATTAAAAGAAAAAGGTGCTCTTGATTATACTATTATCGTTGCTTCTTTTGCCGATGATCCAGCTAGTTATCAATATTTGGCTCCTTTTAGCGGAGTGACAATCGGTGAGTATTTTATGAAGAAAGGAAAGGATGTTTTGGTTGTTTATGATGATTTAACTAAGCAAGCTTGGGCTTGGCGAGAAATTTCTTTAATCTTGAGACGGCCTCCGGGTAGAGAGGCATATCCAGGAGATATTTTTTATCTTCACTCCCGGCTTTTGGAGAGAGCGGCTAAGCTTTCTCAAGAATTAGGAGGCGGATCTTTAACTGCTTTGCCAATTATAGAAACTCAAGCCGGAGATTTAACTGCCTACATTCCAACTAATGTTATTTCTATTTGTGATGGTCAAATTTATTTAGATTCAAAATTATTTCTTTCTGGCCAAAGGCCGGCAATTGATATTGGAAGATCTGTTTCAAGGGTTGGTTCTAGCGCTCAAACGAAAGCAATGAAAAGAGTTGCCGGTTCTCTAAAACTTGATATCAGTCAATTTCAAGAAATAGAACATTTTGCCCAGTTTAGTTCAGATTTAGATAAAGAAACAAGAAAAAAGATAGAAAGAGGGCGAAGGATTAAGGAAATTTTAAAACAAAATGATTTAGAACCGATTAAAGAAGAGTTTCAAATTTTAATAATTTACGCTGGGGTTCAAGGGTTTTTAGATGATATCAAATTAGAAGATATTAGAAAGTTTGAAGAAGAGTTAATTGATTTAGCAGAAGTAAAAATTCCAGAGGTTTTAAAAAAGATAAGAGAGGAAAATGAATTTGGCGAGGAAGAAAAGAAAAAATTAGAGAAATTAATTTTAGAAGTGAAGAATAAGATTAAGTTGGAAGAAAATAATAAAGATTAAAGGATTTTATGCAATTGCGCGAAGTTAAAGATAAAATTTATTCAGTTAATAACATTGTAAAGATTACAAAAGCTTTAGAGGTTGTTTCTGCTTCTAAAATGAAAAAAGCGCAATCTTTGGCTTTAAATTCTCGTCCTTTTGCCAGAGAAATACTTAAAATTTTAAAAGAAATTAAACTCTACCAAAAAAGGGAAGAAAGAAATAAAAATAATGGTTTAGCTTCTTACGAAAGATTTTTTGAAAAAAAAGAAAACACAGGGTTAAAAATATTAATTGTAGTCTTGACTTCTGATAAAGGATTTTGCGGTTCTTTTAATTCTAATATCTTAAAATTTGCTTTAAAAGAAATAGAACAATTAAAGGTGAAAAATCAGATAGAAATTTTTCCAGTTGGTGAAAAAGCGGTTCATTTTTTTCAAGAAAAAGAATATAAAATTAGGGCTTATTTCACAGGAATTGGGGATTATGGAACATTTGAAGAAGTTTCACCTTTAGCAATTCGTCTTTTTGATTATTACAAAGATAAAGAGTTTGATAAAATAATAATTTTTTATAATCATTTTATTTCTACTTTTTATCAGCAACCAGAAAAAGTTCAAATTCTGCCAATAGAAAGAGAAGTGATAGAGTATTTACTAGACAGGATAAGTTTTAAAGGTGAAGAAAAAATGGAAGGAAAAGATACAGAGAAAAAACATTTTTATTTAATAGAACCTGAACCAAGATTATTTTTTGATTTAATAATTCCTCAGTTGGTTGAGTTTGAAATCTATCATTTAATTTTAGAAGCCAATGCCAGTGAACATTCAGCGAGAATGATGGCGATGAAAAATGCTTCAGAAAATAGTGAAGAAATTTTAAATAATTTATCTTTAGAATATAACAAAGCAAGACAAAGTCAAATTACAATGGAGTTGTCGGAAATTACAGCTGCTAAAGAAGCATTGTAAAATATAATATTAATCAATCCCCTCCTTAATCCTCTCTCTTTATTTTTCAATCCTCCCCCTTCCCAGAGGGAAGGGGGAGGAAAAAGGAGGGGGATGGGGATTAAAACCTCCCCCTCCTTAATCCTCCCCCTCCAGAGGAGGGGGAGGAAAAGGAAAGTAAAAGAAGGGGAGGAAAAAGGAGGGGGATGGGGAATAAATAGAACAGCAATCAACAGAATTATGCAACAAAAATTAAAAGAATTAAAAAAGATAATAAACTTTCAAAA
>CAZPFE010000041.1:0-4020 GCA_964585805.1 uncultured Candidatus Saccharibacteria bacterium
TAATTAAATCCTAAATTCAAAATTAATTTATCTCAAATCTCAAATGTTAAATTCATATCTTAACTATCAAATCTAAATAGAAAAGTCCGAAATCCGAAACCATAAACAATTTCAAAATTTAAATGACAAAATTCAAAATACCTACCTCCTTCTATTCCCCTTTTTTTCCTCTCCTCCCTCCTCTCTTTTTCTCTCTCCTCCTCTTCCTCTGGAAGGGATCCTCTTTCTCTCCTCCCCCTCCTCTGGAGGGGGAGGATTAAGGAGGGGGAGGTTTTATTCCCCATCCCCCTCCTCACCTCCCCCTTCCCTCTGGGAAGGGGGAGGATTGGGAAAAGAAAAAGAGAAGGGAAAGGATAAAAGCAAAAAGGGGAGGATTAAGGTGGAGTTAGATATTTTGAATTTTGGTCATTTGAATTTGTTTACCCCGTTAGAAATCTTTAATTTCTTTACGGGGTTTACCCTGTTGGAAATTCCTGATTTACTTACGGGGTGAAGGATTTAACCTGTCCGCCTCGGGCGGAGAATTTTGAATTTAGGATTTAAATAAAAATAGTTTTAAGTTTTATGCTCTAGTTTCGCCTGCTCCGTAGAAAGCCGCAGACTTTCTTTCGGGGAGTTTTGCGCTTTGCGCTAAAATTTATTAAAACGGGAAAGATAATAAAATAACTATCTTCCACTTCTCACAATTTTTGGTTTTCTTCCGCTAAAATCAATAACTGTTGAAGGATAACTTTCAGGTAAATCTCCTCTATCTAAAACTAAATCTGGTCTAATATCTTCTTTTTCAAATTGAGTTAAAACATCTTTTATTTTGGTAGAAGCAGGTTTACCAGAAATATTAGCAGAAGTACCAGTCAAAGGTTTATCTATTTTCTCTAAAATTTGCCTTACTAAATTATCATTAGGAATTCTTAATCCTACTGTTTTTTTATTACCAGAAATTAATTTTGATAATCCTGACTTATTCTTTTTTTCTAAAGCAACAGTAATTTTGCCAGGCCAAATTTCTCCTAAAAAAATTTCCATATCTTTATCTATTTTTGCTATTTTTTTTGCCATTAAAATATCTTTAACAAAAACAGGAAGGGCTTTTTTCTTGTCCCTTTTCTTTATTCTAAAGACCCTTTCTACTGCTTTATTATTAGTAGCATCAGCTAAAAGGCCATAAACTGTATCTGTCGGACAAATAATTACTTGTCCCCTTTCTAAATATTTAACCGCTTCTTCAACCGCTTTTTTTGATTTAGCAGAAATAATTTTAAAGTATCTCTCTTTCCAAAATAATCTTTTAAACATTTGAAAAGACTTTAGAAAATAAGAAACTTTAATCACATCTGCTGGATTACCAAAGTCAAGCCAATAATCTTTTATTCTCTTAATTTTTACCTTTTTTTCTTTTGCTAAAGCATTAATTAAATCAGTAATTTCGTATTCCCCTCTAACAGATTTCTTTATTTTATCTAATTTTTTAAAAACTTCAGGAGTAAATTTATACAAACTAGTATTGATTAAATTACCCACAAATTGTTTTGGCTTCTCAACAATTTCTTTTAAATAATCATTATCCTCAATTAAAACCCCATATTTTTGGGGTTCAGTATTAAATATTCCGGCTACATAATTATATTTATCGTCAATGTTTAACGATTTTAAATCTTGAGAAGAATAAAGATTGTCGCCAGCAACAAATAAAAAATTATCTTTACCTATAATCTCTTTTACACACATTAAAGGGCAAGCTGTGCCATAAATAACATCTTTAGGTCCCAAAATTTCATATTGACTGACAATTTTTATTTCATACTGGCTTTTCCGCAAACTTTTCAAAGGCGGCTTATATTCCTTGATAAATTCTTTAATTAATTCTTCTTTATAGCCGACAACTAAAATAATTTCTCTATACCCAGCTAAAAAAAGATTATCCAACAAATATGATAAAAAAGGTCTTTTGCCAACACTAATAAGATGCTTTGATTTATTTTTAGTTAAATGGAGCATCCTTGTTCCTTCGCCTGCTGCTGCTATAACTACTTTTTTAACCATAATTTTAGTTATATCACAATGTTAATTAATTTATTAGGAACAAAGATAATCATCTTTACTTTTTTTCCTTTAAGCCATTTTTTAATTTTTTCTCGAGATAAAGCAATTTCTTTTGCCTCTTCCTCACTAATATCAGGTTTAACCATTATTTTATCTCTTACCTTACCGTTAATTTCTATAATAATTAATTGTTTTTTTTCTTTTTCTAATAATTTAACATTTCTTATTTTAGGCCATTTTTGCTGAAAACAATAACCTTTTAAACCAATCTTTTGCCAAATTTCCTCAGTTATATGAGGAGCAAAGGGGTTTAGAAGAACTAAAAAAGTCGCATAACTATCAATTGTTATTTTTTCTCTTTTATCCATTTCATTCGCCAAAGTCATTAAAGAAGAAATTGCAGTATTGAATTTTAATGTCTCAATATCATTACTAACCCTTTTAATAGTTTCATTTACCAGTGATAATAAAGAAATATCCTTTTCTTTTCCTTTAATTACTTTTTCTTTCATTTTCCATACTTTTTCTAAAAATCTACGCGCTCCTTTTACTCCTTTTGTATCCCAAGGAATTGCCTGTTCAAAAGGACCCATAAACATCTCGTAAACTCTTAAAGTATCTGCCCCATATTCTTTAATCACATCATCAGGATTAACAACATTACCTTTTGATTTTGACATTTTTTCTCCCCCAGCTGCCAAAACTACTCCATGGCTTGTTCTTTTTTTATAGGGCTCAGGACCAATTTCTTTCGGCACAGCCCCTATATCCCATAAAAATTTATAGACAAAGCGAGAATACAATAAGTGAAGCGTTGTATGTTCCATTCCCCCATTATACCAATCAACCGGCATCCAATATTTAAGCAATCTTTTCTTTGCTAACTCTTTTTTATTTTTAGGATCGCAATAACGAAGATAATACCAATTAGAACCGGCCCAATTAGGCATTACATCTGTTTCTCTTTTGGCTAAACCGCCGCAAACAGGACATTTCACCTCAACCCAATCTTTAATTTTTGCTAAAGGAGAATCTCCTTTTTCAGTAGGAAAATAATTTTTTGTCTCTGGAAGTTCAACTGGCAACTCTTTTTCAGGCACAGGAACAACTTTATATTCTCTTCCTTCAATAATAACATAATCTTTTCCCTCCTGAAGTTTATCTTTTTTTGCTTGAAGGTTTTCTTTTTCCCAACAATGACGACAATAAACAATAGGAATTGGCTCTCCCCAATATCTTTGCCGGGAAAAAACCCAATCCCTTAATTTGTAATTAACAACTTTTTCTGCCAATTTCTTTTTACTCAACCACTCAACAATTCTTTTTCTTGCTCTTAAAGAATTTAAACCGTCAAAACGACCTGAATTAACTAATACTCCCTCGCCTTCATAAGCGCCATTTTTTAATCCTAGGAAAGTTTTTTTCATTTCTTCTTCCTCTGGCTTAATAACTTCTATAATAGGAAGATTATATTTTTTAGCAAACTCAAAATCTCTTTGATCATGAGCCGGAACAGCCATTACTGCCCCCGTTCCATAACTAAGTAAAACATAATCAGCCACAAAAACAGGCAATTCTCTTCCGTTTGCCGGATTAATTGCCTTAATACCTTTTAATTCTATTCCGCTTTTTTCTTTATTGGCTATTTTTCTTTCTCGTTCAGCTTTCTTTTTCGCTTTTCCAATATACTTTTCTACTAATTTATAATTTTCTATTTTTGCTTTTAACCTTTCTATTAAAGGATGCTCAGGAGCCAAAACTATATAACTACAACCAAATAAAGTATCTGCCCTAGTAGTAAAAACAATTATTTTTTCTTCTGAATCTTTAATTTGAAAAACTATATTTGCTCCTTCACTTCTACCTATCCACTCAATTTGAGAAGTTTTCACTCTTTCTGGATAATCAACATTTTTTAAGTCATCTATTAGACGATCGGCATAATCAGTAATTTTTAACATCCATTGTTCTTTCTCT
>CAZPFE010000042.1:0-4005 GCA_964585805.1 uncultured Candidatus Saccharibacteria bacterium
AATTATAACACAACCAAAAACTACCGCAATTAATAAAGAGGATAGAAAAAATATTTTTAAAAACAAAGGACCTCTTCTCTATTTTACCAAGAGAAGAGGTCCTTTTGAGGAGGAAAGGACTTTAGCAGACTTGGCAGATTCCTAAGAGCTGGTCAGGACATAACCAGGGATATCCAACCTAACCTCCTCTGCTAAGTCCTTTGTCCTTTGGGAATAAATCCCGCACCTCCTCGTTAATTATCTTAATTTTTTTTAAAAGAGTGTCAACATTTTTATTTTTTGTGTCCCCGAGAGGAGTCGAACCTCCAACCTAGGCATTAGGAGTGCCTCGCTCTATCCTATTGAGCTACGGGGACCTATATTCTTTATTCTTAATTATCACTTTTTAATCTTGTTAGCAAGTAATTATAATGATAAAATAAAGAAAAATATCACCAAAATTAAAAAATTATGAAAAATACTTCTCCTATAGTAAAAATTGCGAAAAAAAGTTGTCCAGCAGTTATCACTGTTATAATTTCCAAAGATCTGCCAAAAATAGAAGGTTTTTACTTGATGCCTATTCAAGGAGAAAAATTAGTAATGCCTAAAATTAAACAAGGAAAAACAGAGATAACAAAAATAGGCGGAGGTTCAGGATTTATTGTTTCAGCAGATGGTTATCTAATTACTTCTGCTCATGTAGTAACTGATTTAGAAGCAAATTATACAATCATTTTAAGTCCCAAAAAAAGCTATCCTGCAAAAGTTTTGGCTCGCGATCCAATTAATGATATTGCTATCTTAAAGATTAATGAAGAAAAAAATAATCTTCCTTATTTAGAATTAGGTGATTCCGACAAAATCCAATTAGGAGAAACAGTTATTGCTATTGGCAACGCTTTAGGTGAATTTCAAGATACAATCAGTGCAGGAATTATTTCCGGCTTATCTCGATACATTCAGCCAAAAGATGAAATTAGTCAATATTCAGAAAGATTAAAAGGACTTATTCAAACTGATGCTGCTATAAATCCCGGCAATTCTGGAGGACCATTAGTAAATATGGAAGGAAAAGTAATAGGAGTAAACACAGCAATGGTTGCTGGCGCTCAAAATATTGGATTTGCCATTCCTATCAACTACGCTAAAAAAGATTTGGAAGAAGTAAAAAAATATGGAAAAATAAGAATCCCTTTTTTAGGTATTAAATATGTACTTATTTCAAAAGAATTTGCTCAAAAAAATAGTTTACCCGTCAATTATGGAGCTTTAATTATTAGAGAAAGATTAGGGGAACCAGCTATAATAAAAGGATCAGCTGCTGAAAAAGCAGGATTAAAAGAGTTTGATATTATTTTAGAAATTCAAGGAAAAAAAATAACCCTTGACAATCCTTTATCAGCAATTTTAAGAGAATTAGAGATAGGCAAAAAAGCATCTCTTAAAATTCTTCGCAATAAAAAAGAAATAAATCTAAAAATTACTTTAGAAGAAAGAAAATAAAAAACACAAAAAAATAAGAACCTTCTTTATAAAACTAGAGAAGGTTCTTATTTTGCTGGGGTGGCTAGCCGGATTCGAACCGGCGACGGCTCTTCCACAGAGAGCAGTGTTGCCGCTACACCATAGCCACCATTTAACTTTAATTTTTAATATACAATTTTTTTAGTAGATAGACAAGAGTTAATATTTTTATAACTCAAAAGTACTATAAATAAATTTTTAATAAATTCCAATCAAGAATTATTTCTCTATCTTTATTATAATTGACATCATTAAATTTTTTGTTATTATTTTTTTAAATAATAAATAAACGGGGCATGGTGTAACGGCAGCACGAGTCCTTTGGGAGGATTTAGTCCCAGTTCAAATCTGGGTGCCCCGAAAGTAAATAAGCGGGTGTCGTATAATGGTTATTATTTCTCCCTTCCAAGGAGAAGATGGCGGTTCGAATCCGCTCACCCGCTCATATTTTTTTTATTTTTATATTTTTATGACTAAAAAGATAAAAAAATCTATTTTTCCCGGAATAACTTTTCTAACTTCTTTTTATTTATCCTCAATTTTAACTTTAGGGTTATTTTTAGGATATTTAGGAACTCATATTTTTTGTAAAAAATTTATCGCCACAAAAAAAGTGAAATTGTTAATTATTCCTATTGGAAAAGGATGGAAATTTCATCTTCATCATTGGATATCAGGACTTTTAGGTTTAATAATACTTTATCTTACTGATATTACTCATTCTTATTTTTATTTAGGAATAATGGGAGGAATTGCGTTTCACGATTTATATACCGATCCAAATTGGCGCCAAGTTATCTATAAAGAAAAATAAAAAAATTAAAACCAACCCCTAATAAGGTTGGTTTTAATTTTTGATTTATTAACAAACCTAAACTATCTTGCGTATTCTATAATTCTATTTTCTCTAATTAAAGTTACTTTTATTTCTCCAGGATATCTTAATTCTTCTTGAATTTTATTGGCAATTTCTCTTGCTAACTTCTTGGCTTTCAAATCATCTACTTTTTGAGGTGAAACAAAAACCCGCAATTCTCTTCCTGCTTGAATAGCATAAGTTTTTTCAACACCAGAAAATGATAAAGCTATCTTTTCTAACTCTTCTAATCGTTTAAGGTAATTCTCTAAAGTGTCTCTCCTTGCTCCGGGTCTTGCTCCAGATATTTGATCAGCTACTTTTACTATTACTGCTTCTATAGTTTCAGCAGGGTACTCATCATGGTGAGCCTTCATTGCATCAATAACTTCTTTTTCTACTCCAAATTTTTCCAAAATTCTTATCCCAATATCTACATGTGATCCTTGGATTTGATGATCAACCGCCTTTCCTATATCATGAAGCAACCCTGCTTTTTGGGCGACCTTTACATTAGCGCCTAACTCTGAAGCAATAGCAGCAGCCAAGTAAGAAACTTCTATGGAGTGAATTAAAACATTTTGCCCATAACTTGTCCTAAATATCAACCTCCCTAAAAGTTGAATAATTCTTGAATCTAAATCAATAACACCAGTCTCGTAAGTTGCTTTTTCTCCTGCTTCCCTTATCTTTGTATTAATTTCTATCTCGGCTTCTTTAACTACTTCCTCAATTCTAGCTGGCTGAATTCTTCCATCTTGAACTAATTTTTCTAACGCAATTTTAGCAATATGTCTTCTAATAGGATCAAAACTGGAAATAACTACAATCTCAGGCGTTTCATCTATAATTAACTCTACTCCTGTTAATTTTTCTAAAGTGCGAATATTTCGTCCTTCTTTACCAATAATTCTTCCTTTAATATCATCTGAAGGTAAAGTAACTGTTGTGGTTGTTAATTCTTGAGATTGAGGAAGAGCGTATTTTTGAATAGCCAGCGCTAAAATTTCTTTTGCTTTTCTTTCATATTTTTCTCTTCCTTCTATCTCTAACTTTTCTATCCAATTTAATATATCTTTTTTATACTCTCTTTCTATATTTTCCAATAATTCTTTCTTCGCTTCCTCGCGAGACATTTTAGCCACTTTTTCTAACTTTTTTATTATTTGTTCTTGATTTTTTTCTATTTCCTTCTTTATCTCTTTTAATTGATTTACTTTTTGTTTAAATTCATTTTCCTTACTTTCTAAATCACTAATTCTTTTATTTAATGTATTTTCTCTTTTTAGAAGAAGTTTTTCAGCGTTAAACAACTCCCTTCGCTGACTAGCAATATCTCGTTTCGCCTCTTTTATTAAACTATCTGCTTTCTCTTTTGCCTGAGAGATTATTTCTTCAGCTTCTTTCTTAACTTGGGAAATTTTTTTTTGAAGAGTAAGTTCTATTGTGTCGGATTGTTTTCTGGCAATTGATTGACGAGCATAATATCCTAAAATTGAACCAAATGCCAGAGCAAACAACCCTACTATTAGTAGAATTAATAAATTCATCATTTTTATTAAGAATTTGGCTTTTAATAAAAATCATTAAAATTAAATTTACATTGACAAATTAAAGCCAAAATTCAAAAATTACTTTATAAA
>CAZPFE010000043.1:0-3806 GCA_964585805.1 uncultured Candidatus Saccharibacteria bacterium
GATTGGAATGTTGGGAAGAAGTTGTTATAGAGGCAATTTCTGAAGTTTTAGAATACAGAAAAAAAGAAAATAAAGTGAAATAAAAAATTCAAAAAGAAAATTCAACGAAAGATTAAACAGGTGGCGAAAGAGAAGATGGACAGTTAAAAATATAAAATAAGAAGATATCTTTTTACTTTAATTCTTCTTTTTTAAAGAAAAGGGATAAAAAAGAATATCAAGTGTCAAAATTAGGGTTCAGATATCAAGTTTTTAAAATACATTAAAGATAATACAATATGATTCTTTATGTAGTGGCAACACCTATAGGCAATTTAAAAGATATTAGTCAAAGAGCCTTAGAAATTTTAAATGAAGTAGATTTAATTTTAGCCGAAGACACGCGACATAGCCGAAAACTTTTGAATTTTTACAACATCAAAAAACCTCTTATTAGTTGTTATCAACATAGCCCTCTTAAAAGATTAAAAGAGATTAAAAAATATCTTCAGGAAGGCAAAAAATTAGCTTTAATATGTGATGCCGGGACGCCGGGTATTTCAGATCCCGCAGGGAAATTGATTGAATATCTTTATCAAGAAATTCCAGAGATTAAAATTATTCCAATACCGGGACCAACGGCTTTAACTGCTGCTCTTTCGGTTTCCGGGTTTTCTGCTGACCAGTTTCTTTTTGTTGGATTCCCTCCTAAAAAGAAAAAAAGAAAGAAGTTTTTTGAAGAAGTTTTAAAATACCAAAAAACAATTGTTATTTATGAAAGTCCTTATCGCTTAATTAAAACTTTGGAAGACTTAGAGAAAGAAATAAAAATTCAAAAACAAGAACGAAAAATTTTTGTTATTAAAGAGATAACTAAATGTTTTGAAAAATCTTGGCGAGGTGAAATTAAAAATGTGGTAACCACCTTAAAAAAGGAAAAAATTTGTGGTGAGTTTGTTATAGTTTTAAGTCCTGTTTTGAAGAATTAAATTTTATTTTAAAAAAGATTTGGGTATATTTTGTTTTACAAGTTTAAAATATAAACAGTCATTTTCAGTTATTAGCGTTGATTTTATATATAATTTTGAAAAAACTGTTTAAATTAGTTATACTAATTTAAAATTGGGCCTGTAGCTCAATGGTAGAGCAGTCGTTTCGCATGCGACAGATATGGGTTCAATTCCCATCAGGTCCACAATTTGGTGAACAATCACCTTTTATTTTTTTAAAAGAAAGAATTTATTCTATGAAAAACAAGTTAATAGAAGGTTCTATTTTGAGGTCATTAATTCATTTGTCAGTTCCCATTATTATCACTAATATTTTACAAACTGCTTATCAAATTACTGATACTTTTTGGGTAGGAAGATTGGGGTCAGTTTCTTTAGCAGCTGTTTCTATTAGTTTTCCAGTGATTTTTTTAATTATAGCCTTAGGAGGTGGAGTAGCAACAGCTGGAACAATTCTTGTTGCTCAATATGCGGGAAAAAAAGACGAAAAAAAAGTAAATTATATTGCTACTCAAACATTACTAATTTCTACTTTTATTTCAATTTTTCTTGCTTTTATTGGTTATTTTTTTTCTCCCTCATTAATTAAGTTGATGGGAGTAGAAAAGGAAGTTTTAAAAAGTGCAGTTTCGTATATGAAAGTTTCTTTTATTGGAGTTGTATTTATTTTTATTTATATAGTTTTTCAATCTTTGATGAGAGGTGTGGGGGAGGTAAAGATACCAATGTATATTATTTTAGGAACTGTTTTACTGAACTTTATACTTGATCCTTTATTTATTTTTGGTTATAAAACTTTTTCTGGATGGGGAGTAACAGGAGCTGCTTTTGCGACAATTATAACTCAAGGATTGGCTATGTTGACTGGTTTAATACTCTTGTTAAAAGGGAAGTATCAGATAAGAATAAGTATTTCTTTAGATAATTTAAAACCTAATTTTCAGTTATTAAGGAAAATATTTATTTTAGGTTTCCCCGCTTCAATAGAACAATGTTCAAGAGCTTTAGGAATGGTTATAATATCTTTTTTAGTTGCTGGTTTTAATACTGTAATTATTGCTGCTTATGGGATTGGTAGTAGAGTTTTAAGTTTTATTATTATTCCTGCTTCAGGGTTGGCAATGGCAACATCTACCCTTGTTGGTCAAAATATAGGTGCTGGAAAAATAAAAAGAGCAGAAAAAATAGCAAAATTAAGTGCATTAATAAATTTTGTGGTTTTATCTTTAATAGGAATGTTAATTTTTTTATTTGCAAAACAGATTTCTGCAATTTTTGCTCCTTCTGATTTAAAAGTAATTCAAGAAAGTAGTCTATTTATTAGGATAATAGCTCTAACTTTTGGTTTTATTGGTTTACAAATGTCTTTAAATGGCCTTTTTAGGGGTTCTGGAAATACAATAGTTTCAATGATTTTGTCTCTTTTTTCTTTGTGGGTTTTAAGGATTCCTCTGGCTTACATATTATCACATACACTTTTAAGAGAGATAGGATTATGGCTTGCTTTTCCTATAACTAATCTTATTGCTGCTTTTATATATATGGTGTGGTTTTTAAGAGGTTCTTGGAAGAAAAAACAAATAATTGAAAATGAAAAAATTGTTAGGAAGGTTATTCAAGAAACAATTATTAATGAAGGAATAGAATTAGAATGATATATGTTATTTACATTTTCTTTGAAAATATTCATCAAGATCGCATTCTTTTCCGTTTTTTATACAAATCTTTGCTTCTGCATTAACTGTTCCTCCAGTTAAAGCGCAAAATTTTTCTGCTTCAGTGGTATAGTTAGTTATTTTTACTCCATCAGGCGACGGGCATTCTCCTCTAAAAAGAGTCCATTCTTCACAAGCGCGATCTCCTAATTCGCAGATGCCGTATTCACCTCCACTCCCATCTTTTTTTATAATGATTTTTCCTCCTTTTTCTTGGCAGTTTTGAGAAGCAGGATTAGGAAGAGAAGGTGTTTCTTTTGGAGGTGTTTCTTTATTTTGGTTTTCTGGAGAAATAAATGATTTGTTTTTTTCCTCTTGAGTTAATTGTTCTTTGTTTTCTGTGTTATTATTAATTTTTTGTTTATTAAAAATTAATACCAAGGCGCTAACAAGAACTAAAAAAAGAAGAATTAAATAGATATTTGTTTTTTTCATAATATATATATTTTTTTTTAATTTTTTTTATTCTTATATTTTATCTTTTTAATAAGTTTTTTGCAATTTTTTTTATTTAATTAAAGAGTTTTAAAAGATTTAAATTTTAAATAATAGATTACAATTAAACTCCATTTTAAATGTTATAGTATAGTGTTTAAGGTTTAAAGCCTGAAATTTAGGGTAAATTATTGGTTTTTTGTTTTTGGTTTCTTTTTGTTATAATTAAATTAGATATAATAAATATGCTTATCAAGGTTAAAGTTTTTCCTGAGTCGAAAAAAGAAAAAATTATTAGGAAAAAGAAAGATAGTTTTGAAATAATGGTTAGAGAGAAAGCAAAAGAAGGGAAGGCAAATAAGCGAGTTATTAATATTCTTTCTGCTTATTTTAAAGTTCCAGAGTCAAAGATTAGAATGATTAAAGGAGGGAAGCAGAGAAATAAGATATTTCAGATTATAGAATAAGTGTAAAGTTGTTTTTCCCTCCCCCTCCTTAATCCTCCCCCTCCAAAGGAGGGGGAGGAAAAAATAAAAAGAGGAGGGGAAGGGAGAAGAAAACCTCTCTTTATTTTTTAATCCTCCCCCTTCCCAAAGGGAAGGGGGAGGAAAAAGGAGGGGGATGGGAGAGGAAACCTCCCCCACCTTAATCCTCCCCCTCCAGAGGA
>CAZPFE010000044.1:0-3683 GCA_964585805.1 uncultured Candidatus Saccharibacteria bacterium
TCTTTTTCTGTTTCAATAATTTGTTTTTCATAAAAAGATTGACATTGTTTTAATAAATTTTGATATTCAGTTCTTGAGAGGTTTTGTTGTCCATTATCAATTAAATTTTGACAAATTTCTTCTAAATTTTGTTTTTCTTCAGCAAAAACATTTTTCCTCGTTAAGAAGTTATTTAAAAAAATTAAAAAAAAGAGAAAAATTAGAAACAAAATCCCTCTCTTTAAAATTTGTTTATTATTTCTATTAATATATCTTTTTTTATTCATTTTATTCTTCTTCTTTTTCGTTATTCTTATCGTTCTCATCAGAGGTAGTTGTTTCTATTTCTTCTTTTGATTCTGTTGTTTCTTCTTCTGTTTCTACTTCTTTTTCAGGAGGAGTTACTACAGCAACAATTTCTTCTAAATCTCGTTGAACTTTTACATTTGCTGGAATGAACAAATCCTTAACTAAAATTTCATCTTTAAATGTTTTTAATTTACTAATATCCACTTCAATTTTTGAAGGTATATTTTGAGGTAAAGCTTTAACTTCTATTTCTTGAATTTCTTTAATTAAAGTTCCGCCCAACTCTTTGACTGCTGGAGATTCTCCTACAAATTCTAAAGGAACAGAAACTTCAATCTCATCAGTAAGAAGAGGTTGGTAAAAATCTATATGAATAATTTTATTATTAAGAGGACTCTTTTGAACTTCCTGAATTAAAACCGAAAATTTAGATTCTTTTTCTTTATTATCTTCACCTTTTATACTAAGTGAAATTAAAGAAGTTTCCCCTGCTTTTTTATATACTGTTTCAAATTCTTTCCTTTCTACAAATAATAATTTATTTTCTATTTTAGGACCATAAAGAACTGCCGGGATAAAATTATCCTTTATTTTCTGAATATTTTTTCTGATTATCGCTTTCAAAAACAACATATTTATTAACTTAACTAATTAATAATAAATTTATTTGAATAAAACCATTTTTCCTGTTTAAAATCATTATTAGGTTGGCAATTCAAACAAACAGGTATAGCAAGCCGATGAATTCCTTTTTCAATTACTTTTGAGGGAATAGAAATTTGAAAAGCTTTTACTAATCTCGGCTTTAAACAATATACTGCTTTATCTTTATAAGGACAAGCATCATAAGAATATGCTTTCCATTCTTTTTCTTTTCTTTCAAGATAATAAGGATAGCAGGAAGAAAAACATATTTCTTTTTTAGTTTGGTTTTTAATTTTTATCTTTAATGGCTCTCCTGCTAAATATTCATTTTTGTCGGTAATTATTTGTATTTCTTTTTTGTTGCTCAGTTTATAATAAAATATTAAAATAACTGTTAAAAAGACTAATAAAAAAGATAATACTAAAATATCTTTTGATGTTTTTTTTATCATAATTTGAAAATCTATAAGCTAAATAATTTAATTTTTTCTATTGTTTTTTCTTTTACTTTTTTGATAGCTAAAGGAAGATATTTATATGGAGCTAATTCAAAATTTTTCTTTTGAAAATTTCTTTTTAGTCCTTGATAATATGCTATTCTCAATTCAGTATTGATATTAATCTTAACTATCCCTAACTTTATGGCTTTTTTGATATCTTCTTTTCTTGTTCCTGATCCGCCGTGAAGAACTAAGAAAGTTTTGCCAGTTTTTTTCTTAATTTCTGTTAATCTGTCTAATCTTAACTTTGGATTTTTTCCTTTTAATTCAATACCATGAAAGTTGCCAATGCTTATTGCTAAACTATCTACTCCTGTTTCTTCAATAAATCTTCTTGCATCTTCTGGTTGAGTTAAATCTTCTTCATTTATTTTGAATTTTTGGTTGTAAATTTTAGAAGATTCTGTTTTAATAGCTCCAACTTCGCCTTCAACAAGAACATTTTTTTTGTGAGCGTACTCTACAATTTCTTTTGTCTTTTTTATATTTTCTTCTAATGTTAAGTACGAACCATCGAAATGAACCGCAGAATAACCATAATCAATTGCTTCTTTTATAATATCAAAATCTTTAGCATGGTCAAGATTTAAAAAAGCATTAACTTTGTACTTTTCTTTAGATATCTCTACCAAAGCAATGGCTTCTTTAATTCCAAGATAAGAAATTTCTCCAGGAGAAGTTCCTAAGATAATTGGTTTTTTTAATTCTTGAGCAGCCAAAAAAATTCCTCTTAATTGCTCAAGGGTAGAAAAATTAAATTGACCAAGAGCATATTGTTTTTTCTGAGCTTCCTTTAAATAACTTTTTAAATTCATTTATTTTATTTTTATCTTTTTAACCAAGGAATTACTTTATTGCCGTTTAAATATTTTCTTAAAACCTGCGGGACCTTAATTGTTCCATCTTTTTGCTGATAATTTTCAATAATTGCTATTAAAATTCTGCCAATAGCAAGAGCTGTCCCATTTAAAGCATGAACAAAATTTAATTTTCCTTCCCTTGTTCGATATCTAATATTTAATCTTCTGGTTTGAAAATCTGTACAGTTGGAACAAGAATGAGTTTCTCGATAACGACCTTCGCTTTCTATCCAGGCCTCAATATCAAATTTTTTCGCAGCTGGTAATCCTAAATCACCTGTACAAATTTTAACGAGCTGATAAGGAATTTCTAATTCTTGCATAAACCTTTCTTCCAAAGAAACAAGCATTTGATGTTCTTCTTCTGATTTTTGAGGATGAGCGAGAACAAACATTTCTAATTTATCAAACTGATGAACCCTTAATATGCCACGAGTATCTTTTCCATAGGAACCAGCTTCTCTTCTAAAGCAAGTTGAAAATCCAATATACCTTTTCGGCAAATCTTTCTCTTCAAAAATTTCATTAGCATGCATTGCTAATAAAGATTGTTCTGAAGTGCCGACTAAGAATAAATTATCTTCTGGCAAATAATAAGCTTCTTTCACATCTGTAGCCTCAAAATATCCTGTTCCTTTAGCCATTTCTGGCTTAAGCATTACAGGTGGTATTATTGGAATAAAATTTTTTTCAGTTAAAATATCTAAAACAAAATTTACCAAAGCAAATTCTAATAGGACCGCTTCTCTTTTTAAATACCCAAAACGACTTCCTGCTACTTTTGCCGCTCTTTCTGTATCAATAATATCTAATTTTTTACCTATCTCTAAGTAATCTTTTGGTTTAAAATTAAACTTTGGCTTTTTGCCTACTTGTCTAACTACTACATTTTCACTGTCGTCTTTACCTACAGGCACATCTTCTAAAGGAAGATTAGGTAATTGATTAATTAGTTCTGACAGCTCTTTTTCTATTGTTTTTAGAACTTTTTTTTCTTTTTCTTCTTCTTTATCTAATTGCTGCATTTCAACAATTATTTTTCTTTTTTCTTTATCATTCTTTATTGAAACTATCTCTTTACTTGCTTTATTTTTTTCTGCTCTAATTCTTTCTATTTTTTGCATCTTTTCTCTCTTTTCTTTGTCTAATTTTAAAAGCTTATCAATATTAACTTTTACTCCTTTTTCCTGACAGGCTTTTTTTACCTTTTCAGGATTTTGACGAACAAATTTTATATCTAACATATTAACTTTATTTAATTAATTATAATTGCTAACCAATTTAGTAACGGTTTGATTGTTATTATTCCCCATCCCCCTCTTTACCTTCCTCTTTCCTCTCCAGAGGGGGAGAATCTCTTCCCTCTCCTCTGGAAGGGACTCTCTTTCTC
>CAZPFE010000045.1:0-3543 GCA_964585805.1 uncultured Candidatus Saccharibacteria bacterium
GAGAATAACCGCTTTTAATAATTTTTATTAATAATTTATAAAAAGAAGGGGAGAATCTTTTATGAAAAGGTTTTATTTTTATAATCGCTGAATCTACTTTTGGTTTTGGTTTAAAAGAGTTTTTGGAGATATAATCAATTAATTTTACTTCTCCTAACAATTGAACAAAAACCGCTAAAATATTCATTTTTGGAGGTTGGGCGCAAATTCTTTGAGCAACTTCTTTTTGAATAATTAATATCATTTCTTGAGGTGGAAATTTTATTTCTAAAAATTTTCTTATAAAATGAGAAGTAAGATAAAAAGGCAGATTGGATATAATTTTGTATTTTTTATTTTTAAAAGTTTTTTGAATAAAATTAGAATTTAAAGTTAAAACATCTTTATTTATTATTTTTACATTTTTAAAATCAGTTAAAATTTCTTTTTTTAATTTCTCGCTCAATCTTTTATCTTTTTCAACAGCTATAACTAACTTTACTTTTTGAGCAATTTCTTTGGTTAATACACCTGTGCCTGGACCGACTTCCAATACATAATCATTTTTTTTAAGAGCAGCGATATTTATAATTTTTTTAATAACATTTTTATCAACTAAAAAATTTTGACCAAGATATTTCAGAGGTTTAATATTTTTTTGAGATAACATTATTTAGAGATTAACGAGTTTTTAAATAAAAATCCATTTTATTGAAGAATTTTAGTAATTAGCTTATAAGAGAAGTAATAATTTTTATTTAATCGCTATTCCATATTTTCTTGCTTCTTCAGTATAAAGTTTCTGAATTTGGGCGGAGGATAGGGCTTCGCTGTAAATTCTAAAATTGTCAATAATTATTCCTTGGCTAAAATTTCCATATCCACAACCACAACCTCCATTAAAAGCTATATAGCCAATATTTGGAATATTATTTGTTGCATTTCCTACATCAATACATTTTCCATCTAAACAAAGTTGGGAATGGGTAGACTTACTAAAAAAGAAATGATGCCACTTTGTATCTGAAATATTAAAATTTGGGTATTGCCAATGTTTACCACTACAAGCAGCATTTCCATATTGAGTTTGGCCTAAATTATCTTCTAATGAACTAATACTAATATCGTTTAAACAAACAAAAGTTCCCATTTTATCATTAGTATTTGGCAATTTAAACCATAAACTGTAAGAAATCCCTTTACCTATACTTGAAGAGAAACTGGTGCTTACCCAACCACTACCAACAAATTGAAAAGCGTAATCACCACTTTTACCACTAACTCCAGATACCCAACTTCCTTTTAAATTTAAATTATGTCCATAACCACTAGAATCTTTAGCAATAGTACCATTTCCTTCATCAAATTCCCATTCTCCAATTAATTGATCACCAATAGAATGTTTAACTTCTGCTTCAAATTGTAAACCTGCTGCTCTTTTTGCTTTTTCTCTTGCTCCTTTGAGAGAAACCATTACTATACTTGATAATAATCCTATTATTGCTATTACTACTAACAACTCTATTAAAGTAAAGGCCTTTGGTGATAGTGATGACTTTATTGGAAACAGTGTTTTTATTTTTTCTTTTTGAAAGTTTATTATCTTTATTAATTCTTTTATCCTTTGTTGCATAATTCTGTTGATTGCTGTTTCTATTTTATTCCCCATCCCCCTCCTCACCTCCTCCTTCCCTCTGGGAAGGGGGAGGATTTGAATAAAAAGGAAGGGGAGGATTAGATGAGATGTTTTTTCTTTCCAAAAGGGAAAGAAGAGAGGAAGGGAGAGAAGAGGAGTTTTTTCTTCTTAAAAGAATAATAAAAAATTAAAAAGATTCTATCAAGGAGAGGAGGATTGAAGAGATATTTTTCTCTTTCCTCTCTCTTAGAGAGGGAGGATTTTTTCTCTTTTTTCCCCTCTCTCCAGAGAGGGGAGAGTCTCTTCTTTCCTCTCTTTCCTCTCCTCCCTCTCCTTTAAGGGACTTTCTTTCTCATCCTCCCCTCCTTACTTTTTCTTTTTTTCCTCCCCCTCCTTTGGAGGGGGAGGATTAAGGTGGGGGAGGTTTTAAAAGATATTTTTCTTCAAAAAAGAAGAGAGATATGAAAAAAATTAGTAAGTTGTTTTAAAAAATTTATTTATTTTTTTTAATTTTTCTATAAAAAACTTTTCAATATCTTGAATTGGTATTAAAAAAATATCTTTCTCATTTCTTCTTTTTATTTCTACAGATTTTCTCTTAATAGTTTTCTCGCTTATCACCATTCGCCACGGGATACCTATTAAATCAGCGTCTGTAAATTTTTCACCTGCTGTTTTTTCTTCTCTATCATCATATAAAATCTCTATACCCTTCTTTTTAAGATTTTGGTAAATCTCTTCACTTATTTTCCTTATCTGATTATCTTTTTTTGTTTCCAAAGATATTAAATAAATTTGATAAGGGGCAACTAATTCAGGCCAAATAATTCCTTTTTCGTCAAAATTATTTTCAATAATTGCTCCCATTAAACGAGGGATACCAATTCCATAACAACCCATAATTACTAACTTTTTAGACCCGTCTTTATCAGTAAATTTAAAATTAAAAGGTTGAGAATATTTTGTTCCTAATTTGAATATATTCCCAACTTCAATACTTTTTTCTTCTTTAAATTTTTTATTTCCGCATTCAGGACAAGATAAATGTTCATTTTTAATTTCTTTATTAATAGCTAAACCGCACTTTTGACAAATATAAATTATATCTTCTCCATTTTTAGTAAGAGTTTGAAATTCGTGTGAGTATTTGGAAAAAGTTCCGCCTGAAGCTAAGGTTAAAAAAGTCTTTTCTCCTATGCCGCACCGATTAAATATCTGGAAATAAGCATTTTTTACTCTTTCGTAGTAATTGTCTAAATCTTCATTACTACTATGAAATGAATATAAATCTTTCATTATAAATTCTTTTGTTCTTAACACGCCTGATTTTGCTCTTGCCTCGTCTCTCATTTTAGTTTGGATTTGAAAAACATAAACAGGTAAATCTTTATAAGAAGAAACAAATTTTTTAACTAATGGAGTAATAATCTCTTCATGAGTCCAACCAAGACCATATTCTTGATTAAATCTATTTTTTAATTTAAACATTTCTTCTATTTCCCATCTTTTTGTTGTTTCCCAATTTTTCTTAGGATGGAGAACTGGCATAAAAATCTCTTGGCCGTCAATTGCTTCCATTTCTTGGCGGATAATATTTTCTATTTTTCTAACAACCCGCCACCCTAAAGGAAGGAAAGTATATATACCAGCAGAAAGTTTATCAATATAACCAGCCCGAGTTAAAAGTTGACCGCTAATAGAAGATTCATCTTTTAGTAGATTTTTGTTTGTTTTTGTAAAAAGTTTTGATAATCTCATAAATGATATTTAAATTTTTAATTATTTTAATTCGCTTTTTTCCTCCCCTTCTCCTTACTTTCCTTTCCCTCCTTACTTTTCCTTCCTCTCCCCCTCTCCTTACTTTCTTCTCCTCCCCCTCCTTTGGAGGGGGGGGATTAAAGAGGGGGGGGTTTTTTATTCCCATCCCC
>CAZPFE010000046.1:0-3311 GCA_964585805.1 uncultured Candidatus Saccharibacteria bacterium
CTTCCCTCTGGGAAGGGGGAGGATTAAAAAATAAATAGGGGGGATTTCTTCTCTCCTTTCCTCTCCCTTCTCTCTTTACTTTCTTCCTCCCCCTCCTCTGGAGGGGGAGGATTAAGGTGGGGGAGGTTCTACTTGCCCAAATAACTTTAGAAAACTATTTTTTTTTATTTCGTTACTGAATTGATTGGATAGTGCATTTAATTTTAATCGCTTTACCATTAACTAAAGCATCAGCAATTTTCTCTCTTGCCTTACTTAAAATTCTCCCCAAAGTGCTTTGAGAAATCCCCATTTTTTTTGCTGCTTGAATTTGTTCCAACCCTTCCAAATCGCATAATCTTATTGCTTCCAACTCATCTACTTTCAATTCTATTTCCTCCAATAAAGAAAGAGGCACTGCTCTTGGTTTAAAATAAACAGTTTTTGGTTCAATATAAACCCTCCTTGGTTTGACAGGTCTTACCATAAATGATTATTTTATTTTTTTTCTTTTTCTTCTACTTTCTCTATTGCTCCAAAAGGACAAATCTCTTCTCCTCCACATTTTTCAAGTTTTTTTGAATCAATTATTTCTGCTTTTCCATTCTCATTTATTTTTGTGGCCCCTGGACAAGAATGAATACAAACCTGACAACCAGTACATTTAAATTTATTTACTTTATACATACCGTATATAATATTATATAAATTTAATATCAAGAATAATCAACCTTTTAATTCTAAACCTGATAAACAGGTTTTTCTTTTTTATAAAAAATACCTATTGGTATTTTGCTTTTTTGACTATTATAATCCCATTCTTCAATTTTTTTCAAAGCTTCCTTTTTTGAAAATAAATCCTTATCTTCAATTTCATAAATTCTTTTATTATAATCTTCTGTTGTATCAAAAAAAGAAACACAAGGTTGAAGAATTTCTAAAAAAGAAAACCCCTTATGCTCAATTGCCTTAACTATCAATTCTTTTAAATGCTCTACTTTTAAAGCATAACCGCGCGCAATAAAAGTTGCTTGAGAAGAGAGCATCAACTTTAAAGGATTAAATGGTTCTTCTATACTCCCTTCTGGCGTTGATTTCCCTTTAAACCCTTGAGGAGAAGTAGCAGTGAATTGACTGGTTGTTAAAGCAAAATTTCTATTATCATGAACTAAAACCGTAAGATCAATATTTCTTTTAGCAGCGTGAATTAAATGAGATATGCCTTCATTATAGGTCCCGCCATCGCCAGTTGAAACAATAACCGTCAAATTAGGATTGGCTATTTTTATCCCTTCTGCTGATGCAATTGGTCGTCCGTGTAAAGCAGAAAAACTATTAAGATTAAAATAATCAATTATTTTAGAACCACAGCCAATCCCACTAACAAGAACTATTTCTTCTTTTTTAACTTTTCTTTCTTGAATAAGCGAATTAATTGCTTTTTCTAAAGCAACTAAAACACCAAAATTCCCGCATCCTGGACACCAAGTATTTTGAGCATAGGTTTTTAAATTCATAAAATTAAATCTTTTTATTTTTTAAAATTTTTTTTAATTTCTTTTTCTATTTCCTCGGCTGTAAAAGGTCGGCCATCATATTTTAATATCTTCCTACTCACTTTTATCCCATAAGAATTTAAAACTTTTTCTAATTGTCCTAAACCATTTGTTTCTACCAAAATTAAACTCTCTACATTTTTTAACGCCTTTTTTATTTGCTTCTCGGGAAAGGGCTGAAGAATGAGGGGTTGAATCATTTTTATTCCCAATTTCTCTGCCGCTTCCTTTGCTGGTCCTTTCGTTGAACCCCAAACAATAATTGCTATTTCAGAATTTTTCTGACCATAAACTTTTACTGCTTCTTTTATTTTTTCTACTTCTTTTTTCATTTCTTTGAATTTTCTCAATCTTTTCTCCTGCATTCTAACTACTTTCTCTTTTTCCTCTACCGTAATCCCAAACTCATCATGCTCATAACTGTTCGCTTTCACTACTACTCCCCTTTCACCGGGAAAAGCTAACGGCGAAATTCCATTTTTTGTAATTTTATATCTCAAATAATCACCTTTTCTATCCCATAACAACGGCTTTTCTACTTTAATCTTTTTTAGAATTTTCTCATCAAAACTAAAAGTGCTTTCTGAAATTTCTTTATCAATTAATAAGATAGAAGGTGTCTGATATTTCCAAGCAAGATTCAAAATTTTAGCTGCCCAAAAGCAAGCCTCTTCCGCGTCTCCAGGAGCAATCACAAACCTCACGATATCACCATGCCCTGCTCCTAAAACAAACAAAAGATCTCCTTGCCCTTGATAGGTTGGTACACCAGAAGCAGGTGACATTCTTTGACTTTCAACTACAACAATAGGAATTTCACTTTGAGCAGCCAAACTAAAGCCTTCCACCATTAAAGCAAAACCACCACCTGAAGTACCAACCATTGTTCGTGCCCCTGTATAAGCAGCGCCAAGAGCAGCATTAATAATCCCTACTTCATTTTCTAATTGAACAACTTTTAAATTAAACTTCTTTTTTTGATTGGCTAAATAATGAAGAATGCCGGTTGCCGGCGTCATCGGATAAGCAAAATATGCTTTTAAACCGGCTTTAATCGCTCCTAATCCAACCGCTTCATTTCCTGTTAACAAAGATACTTTTTTCTGCTTCAATTTTTCTAAAACAAACCTTTGCTCTACCCTTTCAAAAGATTCTTTGGCTATTTTTATATTTATTCCTATATATTTCTTAGCAATTTCCTTTTCTAAAACTTTCTTTAAGGTCTGCCATTTGATACCTGTCACTTTTGCAAAAGCAGCAACTAAAACTATATTTTTCATTATTTTTTTGCCACCATTATTTTGGATTATCTTCTCTGCCGGCAAAGAAATAACTTCTTCAAAAGAAGGAGAGCACTCCTCTTGAGTGCAAATTATTAAACCATTCTCTTCTAATTCTTTTTGATGTAAATCAATTGTCTTTTTATCTAAAGCCAAAAGAAAATCAATTTTTTCCCGATGAGATAAAACATTTTTCTCAGCTGCCCTAATTTTGGAATAACTATGACCCCCTCTAATCAACGATTGATAATCATCATAAATAAAAATTCTGTATCCATATTCAGCCAAAAGTTTAGCAATCATTAAGCCGGCTTTTCTTGAACCTAATCCAGCTGCTCCACCTATTAAAATTGAAAAATCTTTTTTCATTTATAAAAATAGATTCTCTCTTGTTTTTTTAAGTTAACATCCAAGAGATATCTTTTTTTATTATTTATTCTTTAATGTTTTCCCATCCCCCTCCTTACCTCCCCCTTCCCTCTGGGAAGGGGGAGGA
>CAZPFE010000047.1:0-2864 GCA_964585805.1 uncultured Candidatus Saccharibacteria bacterium
GTGCGCACGGGTGGATTCGAACCACCGACCCCAGGTTTATAAGACCTGTGCTCTAACCACTGAGCTACGTGCGCGTGATATTTTATTTTATTTCTTTAATATTAACTTTTAATTTTTTAATTTTTTGTTTTTTATTTTTTTCTTTAGTTTTTGATTTAATTAAGGTTTCAAATTCTTCTTTTTCAATTACTTCTTTTTTAATAAGGGTTTGAGCTATTTTATCTAAAATTTTTCTTTTTTTTCTTAATATATCTAATGCTTTTTTCTCTGCTTCCCTCATAATTTTAACAACTTCTTTATCTATAGCAGTTGCTGTTTTTTCAGAATAATTTCTTTGTTCAGAAATTTCTTTTCCTAAAAATATCATTTCTTCTTTTTCTCCAAAAGATATTGGACCAAGAGAAGACATACCATACTCTTTAACTAATTTTCTAGCAAGTTCTGATGCTTTTTTTAAATCATTAGAAGCGCCGGTGGTAACCTCTCCAAACTTGATTTTTTCAGCGCAATAACCTCCTAATAAAGTGGCAATTTCTGTTATAAATTCTTGCTTGGTTTTCATTTTTCTTTCTTTAGTCGGTGTTTTAAGAGTGTATCCTGCGGCCATTCCTCGAGCAATGATTGATATTTTTCTAACAGGTTCAGAACCTGGTAAAAAAGAAGAAACTAAAGCATGACCTGCTTCATGATAAGCAGTAATTTCTTTTTCTTTTTCTGAAAGAATATAACTCTTTCTTTCTGGTCCTAATAGTACTTTTTCTATAGATTCTAAAAGTTCTGTTTGATAAATTTTATCTTTATTTCTTTTAGCAGCCAAAATAGCTGCTTCGTTGGTAAGATTGGCTAAGTCAGCTCCAGAAAATCCAGGTGTTCTTTCTGCTACTTCTCTTAAGTTAACATCTGCGGCTAATGGTTTATTTCGGCAGTGGATTTTAAGTATTTCTTCTCTTTCGTTAACATCCGGCAGATCTAAAACTACTCTTCTATCAAATCTTCCTGGTCTTAGTAAAGCTGGATCAAGAACATCTGGTCTATTAGTGGCTGCCAGCACTATTCTTGTATCATCTCTTTCAAATCCGTCCATTTCTACTAATATTTGGTTGAGGGTTTGTTCTCTTTCATCGTGTCCTCCGCCAAGACCAGCGCCCCTTATTCTTCCTACTGCATCTATTTCATCAATAAATATCACCGCCCGACCAGCTTTTTTAGCAGTGGCAAATAAATCTCTTACTCGAGAAGCGCCAACTCCAACAAACATTTCAATAAATTCTGACCCGGAAATAGAAAAAAAGGGAACGCCTGCTTCTGTTGCTACTGCTCGAGCCAATAAAGTTTTTCCTGTTCCCGGAGGTCCCATCAATAATACTCCACGAGGTATTCTTGCGCCCATTTTTAGATATTTTTTAGGATTTTTTAAAAAGTCAACTACTTCTACTAATTCTTCTTTTGCTTCTTTTAATCCAGCAACATCATTAAAAGTTATTTTTTCTTTAATATCTTTTCCTACCCCAAATAAACGAGCTTTGGCTTTAGTAAAAGTAAAAGCTTGAGTAGCGCCTGTTTTTGCTTGACGAAAAATAATCCAGAAAAAAATAGCAAAAAACACTACTGGCAAGATACCAAAAATTAAAAGCGGCATTAGCCAGTCCATTACACTTTGTTGGGGCGGTTTATTGTATATTTCTATTTCGTTTAGTTTATTTTTTTCTGCACCCCAATTTATTAAACTTTCATAAAGGGTTGCTTCTTCTTCTTTTCTTGTTTTTGCCACTTCTCCATTTTTATATTCAATTTTTACCTCTTCGCCAGCAACAGTAATTTTCTTTATTTCATTATGATTAATTTCTTTCACTAATTGAGTTAATGATATTTCTTTTTCTTTAGTAGGAGAACTAAATAAAGCAAAAATAGTAGAGATAATTAGAAAAATAAGAATAATAAAGGCAAAATTTTTAGTAAGTTGTTTGATGATTTTTTGCTTTTGCATTTTTTTTGAAATTTTTGAAAATATTAAATTAAAAAACTTTCTTTTCTTTTTAAAGAATATCATAATTCTAAAAATAACTCAATAAAATAGTTAGAAATTATTTTTATTGTATATATAATAAAATGTACTACCCAGCCACTTTGGTAACAAAATTAAATTGTAAGTTAAAAATTCAAAAGTCAGAACTGATTTAAGCGCAAAATTTATTAAATCCTAAATTCAAAAACAAATTTATCTCAAATCTCAAATGTGTTAAATGTCAAAATAAATTCAAGCGCAAAGTGTAAAGCGCACCCAGCACTACTCTGGGCTAAATAGTCAGAGTAGTGCTGAGCGAAACTACAACTCAAAGCGCAAAAAGTAGTTAAATTCAAAATTCAAAGCACCAAATCCTAAATAAATCCAAATGACTAAAATCCAAAATTCAAAATACTCACCTCCACTTTAATTCTTTCCCTTCCTTTATATTTTAATCCTCTTCTTCCTTTTTTCTTTCCCAATCCTCCCTTCCTCTCTTCTTTTCCCAATCCTCCCCCTTCCCAAAGGGAAGGGGGAGGAGAGGAGGGGGATGGGAATAAAACCTCCCCCACCTTAATCCTCCCCCTCCAGAGGAGGGGGAGGATAAAAAGAGAGTCCCCTCCAGAGGAGGGAGAGGAAAAGAAAATAGAAAGAAAGAGGAGAAAGGAGGGGGAGAGAAAAGTAGAAAGGATAAATCCTCCTCTTCTAAAGAGGGAAAGAGAGGAAAAAGAACTTTTCTTATTCAAATTCTCTTTCTTTTAAAAAGAAAAAAACACCTTTTTAATCCTCCTCCCCAGAGGGAGGGGGAGGAAATAGGAGGGGGAGGGTATTCCTTTTGAATTTTGAACATTTGAATTTT
>CAZPFE010000048.1:0-2837 GCA_964585805.1 uncultured Candidatus Saccharibacteria bacterium
ATGGGGAATAAAACCTCCCCCACCTTAATCCTCCCCCTCCAGAGGAGGGGGAGGAGAGGAAAAGTAAAAGGAGGGGGAGGAAATATAAAGAGAAAGGAGGGGAAGAAAGAAAGGAAAAGTAAGGAGGGGGAGGGGGAGGAGAAGGAAAGTAAAAGGAAGGGGAGGAAACATAAAAAAAGAAGGGGAAGGAAAAGAAAAAGAGAAGAAAAGGAGAAGTAAAGAAAAAGGGGGAGAAAGGAAATAAACTAAATTAAGGAATGCTAATTTGAATTGCTCTGCTCGTTTCTCTAAATTCTCCTCTAGATTGAAAATAATTTAACGAAGATCCAGAATTAAATTTGGCTTTGTATTTTGCTCCATTACTAAAAGTTACTTCTTCTTCATAATCTTTAGACACTCCGTCACAGTATCCGTCTTCATTATTATCTTTTTCACAACTATCACCACATTGATCAGCAGTTGTATAAAGACATATCTTTTCATCATATAACGCTCTTTCTATTCCACTATCACTAGCATAAAAAGCAACCACTGAATCACCAATCCTTGTTGTTTCTTGTAATTGATAAAAAAGAATTACGCTTAAACTAAAAATCACAAATAAAAAAATAGACATTACCATTACAGTTAAATAAAGAGAAACTCCTTTTTCTTTCTTTGTTTTTCTTAATTCTAATAAATTATAATATTTTTTATAAATATTTTTTTTAATCATATTTTTATAATTTAAAAATATTACTTATTTGATAATTCATATTCATTTTTATTATTTCAAAAAAATTTAACGGCTTTCCTTTTACTTCCCCTTTTCTATTTTTTATTACTTCCAAAAAATCATCTATTGAACAAATTTTTTCTTTAAATTCTAAATAACCTCTACCTACATATTCTGCACTATGAGCGTCTGAGCCAGCAGTAAAAATAAAATTATTTTCTTGAGCATATTCTAAAGCTTTTTTATTAGCTCTCTTCCAAAATAAACTGGCATTAAAAACTTCTATTCCATCAGGGGAAAGAGATTTTATTGTTTTAATTCTTTCTGAAAAACTAAACAATTTCTCAAAAGGATGAGCAATAATAGACAACCCGCCTTGTTTTTTAATTTCTTTAATCGCTTTTTCGGCTGGCAAATATTTAGGAATTTTCTTTTTAACATTAATTCCTAATATATGTCCTTCTTTTGTAGAGACTTCTATTCCTGGAATAATCAAGATATTTTTATCAAAAGCAAATTTCATTGCTTCAGAAGCACCTTTTACTTCATTATGATCAGTAATACAAATAATATCAATACCTTTATCAATTGCCGCTTCTACCACTTCTTTAGGAGAAGAAAGACCATCGGAATAAGTTGTATGAATATGTAAATCTGCTTTCATATAATAAAATATAAAAAAATTAAAATAATGAATTTTGTCTACTTTTAGACGAAACAAATTTTATTTTTTCTGGGAAAACCGTAATTCTTCCAAAAACTCCATCATAACCTGGTTTTAAATAAACTTTTCCTTCTCTCACTTTTATTATTGCTTCTGCAATTCTTGAAGAAGTTATTTTTTTTAAATCATCAAAACCAACATCTAACAATACTCTGAATTCGTTTTCAAAGTGATTAACTAAATTAAAATATTCTCCCTCTACTTTTTTAGATTGTGTCCCTAAATCTAAAGCATCAGCAATGATTTCTTTTAAAGGGACTAAACTTTTAAAAGGTATAGCGTAAGAAGGTAAAAATCCTTTTTTTCTATCAGCTAATTCTTCAACTCTACTCATTACTCCAATAGTTAAAGATTTGCCACAAACTGGACAAACTCCTCCGTATTTTCTTGTTTCTTCAGAAGAACAACTCACCCCACATCCCCGGTGACCATCATAATGATACTTACCTTCTTCTGGAAAAAACTCAATCGTATAAAGAAACTTTTCTTTATTTTTAAACCTAATTGCATTAATAATAGACGAATAAGAAATTTCTATGTTAAAAACATTTGCTTCTCTTCCTATTTTTTGAGGACTATGAGCATCAGAATTACTAATCAAAGTAATATCGTCTAATTTAGAAAGCCGCCAATTCATTGCTGGATTACTAGACAACCCTGTTTCAGCAGCAAAAATATATTCATTCCATTCTTCAAAACATTCTTCAAAAGAATCAAACCCTGATTTAGAACCAAGAATACCAAACCAAGGAGTCCAAAGATGGGCAGGAATAATTACAGCTTGAGGAGAAATATTTAAAACAATTTTAACTAATTCTTTAGCATCAAGCCCTAAAATAGGTCTGCCATCTGCTGACAAATTACCAATCAAATCAAGTCTTTTGTTGATTCTTTCAGCAGTTCTAAAATCAGGAACAAAAATTAAAATATGAATTTTCCTAACCCTTCCTTTTTTTGAATAAATACAACTTACTTCTGTAGTCAAAATAAAACGAGTAAAATTCTTATTAATATTTTTTAACTTAAAAAGCCCTTCTTCTGCTGGTTCTAAATTCTCTTTTAATTCTTTAAGCCATTGAGGATGGGTAAAATCACCTGTTCCTAAAACATCTATTCCTTTTATCTGCGCCCACTTATTAAGATTATTTAAATCCATCTCTTTGCTTACTGCTCGGGAATATTTAGAATGAATATGAAAATCAGTAATAATTCTCATCTTTATCTTTTTAAAAATTGTTATTAAGTGAATTTAAAAAATAGTTAATAGAAAGAAATATTCTTTCTCTTCTATTTCCTCCCTCTTCCTATTTTTATTATTTTCCTCCCCCTCTTCTGGAGGGGGAGGATTAAGGTGGGGGAGGTTTATTCCCCATCCCCCTCCTCACCTCCCCCTTCCCT
>CAZPFE010000049.1:0-2606 GCA_964585805.1 uncultured Candidatus Saccharibacteria bacterium
TCCTCCCCCTCCAGAGGAGGGGGAGGAGAGGAAAAGTAAAAGGAGGGGGAGGAAACATAAAAAAAGAAGAGGGGGAGGAAAGAGAAAAAGAGAGGAGGGGAGGAAAGAAAGGAAAAGTAAGGAGAGGGAGGAAAAGGAAAGTAAAAAGAGAAGATTAGAGGAAAAATATCAGGATAATTAGGAATTCGCATTTATCATTTTTAAAAATTCTTTTTCATTGATTGTTCTAACATTAAATTTTTTTGCTTTTTCTAATTTACTTCCAGGATCTTTACCAACGACAAGATAATCTGTTCTTTTGGAAACTGACTCACTAACTATTCCACCTAACCTTCTTACTTTTTCTTTTGCTTCTTCTCTAGTAAAATTTTCCAAAGTGCCAGTAAAAACAAAAATCTTGCCTTTTAATTTTTGCTCTTTTTGTCCTTTTTTTTCTGTCTTCATCTCTTCAACTATTACTCCCGCTTTTTTTAATTTCTTTAAAAATTCTTGATTCTTTTTTTTCTTAAACCAATTATAAATAGAATAAGCAGAAACTTCTCCAATACCTTCTATTTCCTCTAACTCTTCTAAAGAAGCATTGGTTAATTTTTCTAAACTACCAAAACGCTCGGCTAAAATATAAGCCATTTCTTCGCCTACATTTCTTATTCCTAAAGAATAAATAAAACGGGGCAAAGAAATAACTTTTTTTTCTTGAATTGAATTAACTAAATTTTCTGCCGCTTTTTCAGCAAAACCTTCTAAAGGCAAAAGGTCTCCTTTTTTAAGATTAAACAAATCAGCCGCATCAGAAATTAAACTTTTTTCTATAAGTTGATCAATTATTCTTGGACCTAATCCTTGAATATCAAAAGCGCCTTTGGAAACAAAATGATATAAAAAACGACGCTGTTTGGCAAAACAATTAGGGTTAGGACAATAATAAATTGCTTCACCCGGTTTTTTTTCAACTTTACTGCCGCAGGCGGGACAATATTTTGGCATTTTAAACTCTTTCTCTCGTCCATTTCTTAATTCAGGCAGAACTTTTACAATTTCAGGAATAACATCACCTGCCCTTCCAACAATAACAGTATCGCCAATTTTTAAACCTAAACGTCTTATCTCATCTTCATTGTGAAGTGTTGCTCGTGAAATAACTACTCCTCCAATTTCTACTGGTTTCAAGTAAGCAACTGGTGTTAAAGCGCCTGTTCTCCCTACCTGCACTTTTATATCTTTAACAATTGTTTCTGCTTGTTTAAGGGGAAATTTATAAGCAATCGCTCCCCGCGGCGCTTTACCAACCACTCCTAATTTTTCAAAAATTTTATTCTGGTTTACAATAACAACTACTCCATCAATTTCATAAGGCAAACTATCTCTTATCTTCTGACAATATTTATGAAATTCAAAAACTTCTTCTAAAGAACGGCAATGTTTGCTATATTTATTAACTTTAAAGCCAAGAGTTTTTAAAATTTTATGCTTTTCTTCATGAGTTTTTTGGCCTAAATCTGTTATTAAATCATAAATAAAAGAATCTAATTTTCGCTGGGCAGTAATTTTAGGGTCAAGTTGACGAACAGAACCAGCGGCTACATTGCGAGGATTAGCATATTTAGGCAAACCATTTTTTTCTCTTTCTTTGTTCAATTTTTTAAATTCTTCTTTTGAAATAAAAACCTCTCCTCTCACTATTAAACGAGAAAAAATTTTTGATTTGTTTTTTTGAAGAAAACTTTTATCTATATATTCTTCAGAAATACTTAAAGGAATTGCTTCAATTGTCTTCAGATTTTGAGTTACATCCTCGCCAACCATCCCATCTCCTCTTGTAGAACCAATTTTTAAAATTCCTTTATCATAAACTAATTCTATTGCCAAACCGTCAAATTTAAGTTCGCAAAAAAAATCAAGTTGAGAAAGTTCTTCCTTTGTTAAAAGTTTTGAAATCCTTTCTAACCAATCCTTCATATCTTTTTCTGTGAACGCGTCGTTTAATGAAAGCATTGGCAAAGAATGTTTAACTTTTTTGAATTCTTCCAATGGCTTGCCACCCACTCTTTGAGTAGGAGAGTCAGGAGTAATAAATTCTGGAAATTGTTGTTCTAATTTATAAAGCTCCTGCTTTAAAGAGTCTAAGGCAGAATCAGAAATCTCCTGTCTATCCAAAACATGATAAAGATAGCGATGATAATTTATCACTTTTTTTAGTTTTTCAATTCTTTCTTTAGCCTCTTTTTTCGTCATATATTTCATTATATTTCATTATATATACTATTCAACCATTTTGGTAAAAAATTAAATTGTAAATTAAAATCTTAAAAGTCAAATAAATTCAAACGCAAAGCGCAAAACTTATTAAATCCTAAATTCAAAATCCTCCGTCCGAGGCGGACAGGTTAAATCCTTCACCCCGTAAAGAAATCAAAGATTTCTAACGAGACAAGCAATGACCAACCCTGAACTACTTAGGGTTCAGGGTTGCCCTCTACTCTTTAGTGGTAAAGGGCAAAATTCAAATGTTCAAATCCTCCCCCTCCTTAATCCTCCCTCCTTATTTCATATCCTCCCCCTTCCCTCTGGGAAGGGGGAGGAAAAAGGAGGGGGATGGGGAATAA
>CAZPFE010000050.1:0-2584 GCA_964585805.1 uncultured Candidatus Saccharibacteria bacterium
CAATCCTCCCCCTTCCCAAAGGGAAGGGGGAGGTGAGGAGGGGGATGGGGAATAATAACAATTAAACTGTTGCCAAAGTGATTAGCAATTACAGATAAGTTAAAGTTTTAGTAAAATATTTCTTTCTCTTTTTAAATTTTTTTCTTCTTTTATTTTACGAGAGGATATTAAGGAAAAAAGTGTAGAAATTATTTGATACATATTTGACGAAAAGATATTTTTTTTATTAGGCTAATAATAGCCCTCTTAGATGTTTAGTTAGATCTGGACTATACCTTATTTCAAGGGAATCCTATATTTATACTCGTTGCGGCGAGTATGTGCGGATACCCACTTGGATGTTATTCCAAGATTCTTTCTAAACAATCTAAGAGGGTGTAAACCCCTTTTAGGGGGTTTTAATTTTCTCTTGAAGGTTTTTGTATTTTCGGTTAAACTTAATTAAGTGTTAGTAGAAAATATATTTAATTTAACTCTATCTATGATTAAAAAATTTTTTTTAATTTCGTTAATTTTTTTAGAATTTTTTTCTTTCTTTAAAATTACTAATGCTAAAGAAAAGGTAATTCTTTTCTGGGGACAAGGATGTCCTCATTGCGCTAAGGTTGAAAGCTTTATCCAAAAAAATAAACTTGATAATTATTTTGAAGTTGAAAGAAAAGAGGTATATTTCAATCAGGAAAACAGAGATGAGTTTATGAAGGTTTGCGAGGAACATAATATTCCTTTAGAAGAAAGAGGAGTGCCGATGGCTGTTATCAAGGGAGAGTGTATTATTGGTGATAAATTAATTATTGAAAAATTAGAAGAGGAGATAAGTACAATAACTAAGAAAGAAGAAGATTTAAGAAGTGAAGATAAAGACCTGAATCAACTGTCTTCTTTCCGTTTAACTTTTCCTTTAGTTGTTGGCGCAGCTTCAGTTGATGCTGTTAATCCTTGCGCTTTTGCTGTTTTAATTATTTTAATAGCAACAGTTTTAACGAGTGGATCTAGAAAAAGGGCTTTATTATCTGGTCTTGCTTTTTCTTTGGCTATTTATATTTCTTATCTTTTAATGGGTTTAGGAGTTTATAAAGCTTTAGCCAGTGTAAAATTTTCTCATTGGTTTATGATTATTGTTGGCAGTCTGGCAATTATTTTAGGGATTCTAAATATCAAAGATTATTTTTGGTATGGTAAAGGTCTTTTAATGGAAGTTCCTTTATCATGGAGACCAAAATTAAAAACAATTATTCGCTCAGTGACTTCACCTCTGAGCGCTTTTTTGGTTGGGATTTTAGTAAGTTTATTCTTATTGCCTTGTACTTCTGGTCCTTATATTGTTATTTTAGGTATGCTTTCTCAAAAAGAAACTTTTAAGGCGGCTCTTGGCTGGTTGCTTCTTTATAATTTTATTTTTATTTTACCAATGATAATTATTACAATATGTTGCTATTTTGGTTTAAATCCAGAAAAGTTAGAAAAACAAAGAGAGAAAAGGTTAAGATCTCTTCATTTAATTGCAGGAGTGATAATGCTAATAATGGGAGTTGTCATATTATTAAAAGTAGTTTAGGTTTTTAAGTAGGAATTTATGAAAATGGAAGAGTCTATTAAGAAATCAGCAAAGTCGCTTTGGCAGGCAATACCTTTTATTGCTGGTATTTTACTTTTAATAGGCATTATCAATTCTCTTTTAAACAAGAATTTTTATCAAAAAGTATTCGGTCATGGTATTTTAATAGATTCTTTTATAGGCGCTCTTATTGGTAGTATTTCAGGAGGATCACCGGTTAATAGTTATATTTTAGGAGGAGAGTTTTTAAAACAAGGAGTTAGTTTGACGGCAGTGACTTCATTTTTAATTTCTTGGGTAACAGTTGGTTTTGTTCAGGTCTTAATAGAAGGTCGCTTTTTAGGTATGCGGTTTGCTATTTGGCGGAATATTTTGTCTTTCATAATGGCGATTTTTGCTTCTTTAATTATTGTTTTTATTTTAAGATTTGTATGATTAAAGAGAATAAAAAAAATATTATTAAAGAAATCGTTGATAATTTGAAAATCCTGATTAAAGGATGGCATTTTTTTCTTTTAATGAGTGTGATTTATCTGGGGCTTTTTATTTTTTTTCCTTCTTTTTTTAATAAATGTTTTATTTTTTTTAAACAAACATTTTTAAATATTTTACCAATTTTTTTAATAATATTTGTTTTAATGATATTTACTAATCGTTATGTTGATAGCAAATTTGTTATGCGACATATGAGAGGAAGTAAAATTAAATCTTGGTTGTATGCTTTAATAGGTGGGATTCTTTCTACAGGACCTGTTTATATGTGGTATCCTTTATTAAAGGATTTAAAAGAAAACGGGGTTAGTAATGGAGAGATTGCTTGTTTTCTTTACAGTAGAGCAATAAAACCAGCCCTTTTACCTTTGTTAATTTTATATTTTGGTTTAAAATATGCAATTGTTCTTACTTTAGTGATGATTTTTTTATCTCTTCTTCAAGGTGTTTTAATTACTTACTTGACAAAAGAAAAAATAGAATTTTTTTAAATAAGGGTAAAGATTATCCAAAAATAATTTTGCTTATTTGTAC
>CAZPFE010000051.1:0-2407 GCA_964585805.1 uncultured Candidatus Saccharibacteria bacterium
TTTTCAATTTTTAAAATTATGTCAAAAACAAAAGCAACTGGAGCAACAAAATTAGGCAGAGATTCTCAACCAAAATATTTAGGAGTAAAATTATTTGATGGCCAAAAAGTAAAGCCAGGAATGGTTATAGTTCGTCAAAGAGGAACCAAATTTTTAGCCGGGAAAAATGTCAAAAGAGGAGCAGACGATACTCTCTACGCTCTAAAAGAAGGTATTGTTAAGTTTCAAACTAAGAAAAAAATTCGTTTTGATGGAACTCGCCGAAAAGTAAAAGTCGTAAATGTGATATAGTTTATTTAAAATAACAACTTTCTTTCTTTTAAACTAACTTGAATCCAAGTTAGTTTTTTATTGCTGCTTTAATAAAAGATTTAAAAAGAGGATGAGGATTTAAAGGTCGCGATTTAAATTCGGGATGAAATTGAGAAGCAACAAAAAAAGGATGATTTCTGAGTTCAATAATCTCAACTAAATTTCTTTCTGGATTAATGCCAGAAAAAACTAAACCATTTTTCTCTAAAATTTCTCTATAATCATTATTCAATTCATAACGATGACGATGACGCTCAGAAATTAAAAAAGGTTTATTTCCTTTTCTTTTATAAGCAGAAAAGGCGGTTGTTCCAGGCACTAACTCGCAACGATAAGCGCCCAATCTCATCGTTCCTCCATATTTTTTATTTTTTAAAAGGATTTTCTGTTCTGGTAAAACATCAATAACCGGATGTTGACATTTGCCAAATTCAGTAGAAGAAGCACCCTTTAGCTTGCAAACATTCCTGGCAAATTCTATCACTGCCAATTGCATACCTAAACATAAACCTAAAAAAGGAATTTTATTTTCTCTACAAAATTTTATAACTTGAATTTTCCCCTCCACTCCTCTATTCCCAAAACCACCGGGAACTATTATCCCGTCATATTTTTTTAATTCTTTAATGCTTTTTTTATTATTTTCATATTCTTCTGCTGAAAGCCAAACAATTTCTGGTTTTCTTTTAAAAAAATAAGAAGCATGTTTAACTGCTTCTATTACAGAAATATAAGAATCCATTAAGGTAAAATCACCTGTCTTGAAGTATTTTCCAGCAATTCCTATTTTAACGCTTTTTTTTGCTGTTTTAATTATTTGAACAAGTTTTTCCCATTCTTTAAGATCAGCCTTTTTTGCTTTTATTTTTAGTTTTTTTAAAATTCTCTCCCCTAAATTATCCTTCTCAAAATTAAGTGGTACTTCATAAATAGATTTTATATCTGGCGCAGAAATAACATCCTCCTGATCAACATTGCAAAAAATAGAAATTTTTCTTTTTCTAACTTCATCTAATGGGAGTACTGAACGAGCAAGAATAATGTCCGGCTGAATACCGGCTGAATTTAATGTTCTAACTGCATATTGGGTTGGTTTTGTCTTCATTTCCCCTATAATTCGGGGAACAGGTAAATAACTGACCAAAATAAATAGAACATCTTTCGGCATTTTTAAACGCATCATTCGCGCCGCTTCTAAAAAAAGCATATTTTGATACTCGCCTACTGTTCCGCCAATCTCAATTAAAACAATATCTGATTTTGTTTTTTGTCCAGATTTTATAATTCGGGAAATAACTTCATTAGGTATATCAGGAACAACTTCCACGCACCTGCCTTTATATTCTAAATTCCTTTCTTTATTAATAACCGCCTGATAAACTCTTCCTGTGGTAATATAATTTATATCGTAAATGTTTTCGTCTAAAAATCTTTCGTAATTACCAATATCCTGATCGCATTCTAATCCATCTTCTGTAACAAATACTTCACCATGTTCAGTTGGATTCATTGTTCCAGCGTCAACATTGATATAAGGATCAATTTTAATCGCCGTCACTTTTAATCCTCTACCCTTTAAAATCCTCCCTATAGAAGCAACAGCAACTCCTTTGCCTATTCCTGACATCACTCCTCCAGCAACAAAAATATATTTTCTTCTCATAATTTTATTTTTAAAGCGTTTAATTAAACACTTTCTATATTATATTTTTATCTAAAAATATTGCGTTCAAAATTTTCTTCCTCCCCCTCCTTTTGGAGAGGGAAACTTTCTTCTCCACCTCCTTTTACTTTTCTCTCTTCTCCCTCCTCCGGAGGGAGAAGATTTCTTCTTTTTCTCCTCCCCCTCCTCTTGAGGGGGAGGATTAAGGAGGGGGAAGTTCTTTAATTCCCCATCCCCCTCCTCACCTCCCCCTTCCCAGAGGGAAGGGGGAGGATTGGGGGAAGAAAAGGAGAAGGGGGAGAATTGAAAGTAAAAAGGGGAAGATTAAGATGGGGGGAAATAAAATTTATTCTTCTTCAACAACAACTTTTATCTCTGCTTCCAAATTATGTTCAAATTTAATTTTAACTGGAAATTCTCCTACCTCCTCTA
>CAZPFE010000052.1:0-2330 GCA_964585805.1 uncultured Candidatus Saccharibacteria bacterium
ATTCCCCATCCCCCTCCTTTTTCCTCCCCCTTCCCTTTGGGAAGGGGGAGGATTGGGGGAGAAAGAGAGGAAGGAGAGGATTAAGGTGGGGGAGGTTTTACTTACTCCAAATAACTTTAGAAAACTATTTTTTATTTTGTTACTGAATTGATTGAATAGTACAAATTAATTGATATTTTTTATTATTTTATTATTTTTTATTTTTTCGGTTTCATAGTTGGAAAAAGTAAAACTTCTCTTAAATGATGAGAGTTAGTAAAAAGCATTGTTAAACGGTCAATACCCATTCCAAAGCCTGCTGCTGGCGGCATTCCATATTCCAAAGCAGTGATAAAATCTTTATCCATTCTTTGAGCTTCGCTAAATCCTTGTTTATATATTTTTTCCTGTTCTTGAAACCTTTTTTTCTGTTCTATCGGATTATTCTGCTCAGAATAAGCCTTCACAATTTCCATTCCTGCTGTTACTAATTGAAAACTGGCAGATTTCAAAGGATTATTATCAAGAGTTTTTGCTAAAGGAAGAGCTTCAGATGGCCAGTGAATTATAAATGTAGGTTGAATAATTTTAGGACGACAATATTTTTTATATATCTCATCAGCAATATCGCTTTTATCTCCTCCTTCTACTTCAATACCCATTTCTTTTGCTTTCTTCATTAGAGCATCTCTATTTATTTCCTCTAAATTTATTTTTGTATATTTTCTAAAAAGTTGATTAAACTCAATTCTTGGCAGGGGAAATTTAAATTTTAACTTATTCCCTTCATATTCTATTTCGTTCTTGCCAAATATCCTTTTTAAAAGAAAAGAAAATAATTTTTCAGTAAGATTCATTAAATCTTTATAATCTGCGTAAGCCCAGTAAAATTCTAACATTGTAAATTCAGGATTATGAGCTCTGTCTACTCCTTCATTTCTGAAGCATTTTCCAATTTCATATACTTTTTCAAATCCTCCTACTAATAATCTTTTTAAATATAATTCAGGTGAAATTCTTAAATATAAATCAATATTTAAAGCATTAAGGTGTGTTTTAAACGGTTTTGCTTTTGCGCCTCCATAAATTGGCTGTAAAATTGGAGTTTCTACTTCTAAAAATCCTTCTTTTTCTAAAAAATTTCTGATTTCTTTAATTATTTTTGAACGAACTTTAAAATTTTCTTTAACTTTTGAATTTAATATTAAATCTAAATATCTTTTTCTATACCGCTCTTCTATATCCTTTAATCCGTGCCATTTTTCCGGCAGAGGTAAAAGAGATTTTGCTAAAATTTTATAATCACTTACTTTTAATGTTTTTTCTCCTTTCTTGGTTTTAAATAAAGTACCTCTGACTTGAATAAAATCACCAATATCAAAATTCTCTAAGAAAAATTTATAACTGCTTTCTCCAAGAGCATCTTTCTTAAATAAAATTTGAATTTTGCCAGAGTCATCTTGAATATGACAAAAAGTTAAAGAGCCATGCCTTCTTAATGATAAAATTCTTCCTGTTAAAAAAATTTCTTTTTCTTTTTTACTTAAAATACTAAATTTTTCTAATGCTTCAAAACAAGTATAAGTCCTTTTTGACACACCAGGATAAGGAAGTAAGCCAAATACTTCAATTGTTTTTATTTTCTTTAATCTATTTTTCTTTATTTCATCTATTGTTGCCATATTTTCAATCTAACTTATTCCTTTTAAAAAATCAACATATCTTTAACTAACTTTATTTTTCTGCTAATCCATGAGTTTTTAAACCTTCGGCGTAAAGTTTTTGAATTTGGGCTGAAGAAAGCGCTTCGCTATAAATGCGGACGTTGTCGATGAAACCTTTAAATTTTCTACTTGAATATCCAGCGATAGATACAAAATTTTGACTTGTCCCAGAAGATGTTTTGGTGTCTTTCCAATTAAGCTTGCCGTTAATATAGTGACTAATAACTGAACCATTCCATACTGTAGCAATATGCGTCCATTTATTATAAGGTACAGATCCTGAATGACTACATCTCCAATATAAATTAGTAAAATTATATGACCAAAAACAAACTTTAGTTCCTACAATCTCCCAAAAATTCCTAAGTATTGAATGCCTACTATCTCCTCCTTGTATATTGTATACCCATGCTGATAAAGTAAATAAAGGAAGTTTTTTAGTGTCAGGAATATCTACATAATCATTATTACTCCCATCAAAATACAATGAACAACCTTTTCCAGAAGGAGTGTAGTCTTTGTTTGAAGAAGCGCATCTCCAAGAAGCTCCGTGGATAGTTCCATTGTTATTGTAACCACTAGAATCTTTAGCAATAGTACCACTTCCTTCATCAAATTCCCATTCTC
>CAZPFE010000053.1:0-2301 GCA_964585805.1 uncultured Candidatus Saccharibacteria bacterium
AAAAGGAGACAAAAGAGGGAGGAAGAAAGGAAGAAAAAAAAAAATGGAAAGAAGAAGAGAGAGAAAAGAGGAGGGGAGAAAGAAAAGAGGAGAGAAAAATTAAAAAATATAAAAAAATAATTATTATGTTTTTGATTGTTGGTTTAGGCAATCCCGGTGAAAAATATCACCTTACTCGTCATAACATCGGCTTTTTGGCTATTGATTTTTTTCATAAAACAAACAACTTTCCAAACTTTACTTTCTCAAAAAAACATCAATCAGTAATTTCAGAAAAAAACCTAAATGGAAGAAAAATTATCTTAGCCAAACCTCAAACTTTTATGAACAACTCTGGTAAAGCGGTTCAAAGTTTAATGAAATTTTACCAACTTAAACCATCTAATCTAATAATTATCCACGATGATATAGATATACCTTTTTCTAAAATACGTATTTCTCAAAAAAGTAGATCTGCTGGTCATAAAGGAGTCCAATCAGTTATAGATAATTTAGAAACAAATGATTTTATTAGGATTAGGATAGGAATTAAACCTGAAAATAAAACAATCAATACTGAAAAATTTGTTCTTCAACAATTTAATAAAAGAGAAAAAGAAAAAATAGAAACAATAATTGAAAAAGTTTCAAAAGCGATTTTAACCATTATTGAAAAAGGATTAGCAAAAGCAATGAATGAATATAACTCATAAAAAAGGTCAACCCATAAAAAGGTTGACCTTAACTTAACTATTTATAGATTAAGAATATTTTCCAGGTACTTTTTAGCACCTGGAAAGCCTTTCATCATATCTTGAAATTCTTTTCCTTCTTCGGTCGATAACCATTGAATTACCCCATTTCTATCTTTCTCTATATTTGTCAACACCCATCTCGCTTTCCGTGAGAAATCTTCCCATTTTATAGGTTTAACTAATTCTACTTTCTCTCCATTTCTCTTAAGTTCTTCGTAACACCTCTCACAAATTTTCATTCTCGTCTCCCGGAAAACGACAAATGCAACATCTTTCCTCCGCCAACAACAATAACAAAACCCATGACTTGCTGTTTGAAACCTTTCCATCTCTTTCCTCCTTTCTCCTTTTTAAATTGCTTCTTTTAAGTTACTATCCAATAAATACCATAATTATTATGAAATGGCAAATAAAAACTATTAATTTTGGAGACAGAAACTATCCTTCTCAGCTAAAAACAATTAAAAATCCGCCTTCTACTCTTTACTATAAAGGAAATTTGTTAGAAAATGAAAAATGTATTGCCGTTATTGGCACCAGAAAATGCTCTCTTTATGGAAAACAAGTAACTTTAGAAATAACCGGAGAATTGGCAAAAGCAGGCCTAACTATTGTTAGCGGTTTAGCCCCAGGAATAGACACTTTCGCCCATTTAGCAGCAATTGAACAAAATAGAAGGACAATTGCTGTTTTGGGAACAGGTATTGACGAGAAAAGTATTTACCCCCGAACAAACATTAAATTAGCAGAAAAAATCATTGAAAAAGGAGGATTACTAATATCCGAATATCCGCCAGGAACAAGAGGAACGCGATTCACTTTTCCTCAAAGAAATAGAATAATATCTGGTCTTTCTTTGGGAGTAGTAGTTATTGAAGCAAAAGAAAAAAGCGGTTCTTTAATTACTGCCAAATACGCCTTCCAGCAAAAGAAAAAAGTTTTTGCTGTCCCTAACTCAATTTATTCAGCTAATTCTCAAGGAACAAATTTGCTTATAAAACAAGGAGCAAAACTTATTACCAGCGCTAATGATGTTTTAAAAGAATTATCATTTAAAAATAAACTTCTTTCTAAAAATGAATTAATTTACGGAGAAAATGAAGAGGAAAATCTAATTTTAAATACTTTAAAAAAAGAAAAATCTCTACATATTGATGAAATTATTAAAAGAACAAAAATACCAACAGCAAAAACAACTGCAACTCTTGCAATTTTAGAAATTAAAGGTAAAGTAAGAAATTTAGGAGGAAATATATATACATTAGGGTAAAGCGTAAAGTAAATCTATCTCAAATCTTAAATCTCAAATGTCCCTAAACAATTTGCTCCGCAAATTGTAAGGGCAAGCAAATGTTAAATCCATATGTTAAATGTCAAATCTAAATAAAAAATCCGAAATCCGAAATTCTAAACAATTTCAAAATTCAAATGTTCAAAACTCAAAAAGAGTACCTCTTCTTAATCCTCCCTTTCTTATTTTATATCTTCCCTCTTCCTTTTCTTTAATCCTCCCCCTTCTCTTTTTCTTTCCCCAATCCTCCCCCTTCCCAAGGGGAAGGGGGAGGAA
>CAZPFE010000054.1:0-2288 GCA_964585805.1 uncultured Candidatus Saccharibacteria bacterium
TCATTAATCAACTCAGGGACCCTGAGTTGATTTCTAATTGGGAAAAATTTGAAATACTCTCTAAAAAGAAAAAGAGCATTGATCAAATTTTAAGTTTAGAAAACGAATTAGAAACTATTAATCAACAAATAGAAGAAGATAAAAGTATTTTGAAATCTGAGCAAGATAAAGAACTTATATCTCTTGCTGATGCAGAAATTAATCAATTAAAAGAGAAAGAGGTAGAATTAAAAAAAAGATTAGAAAAATTAATAGAAGATTATTATTTAAGTCCTGAAAAAGAAAAGAAGAAAAAGAATTCTGTAATTATGGAAATTAGAGCCGGAACAGGAGGAGAAGAAGCGGCATTATTTGCCGGAGATTTATTTAGAATGTATTCTAAATATTCTTTATCTCAGGGATGGAAAGTAAAAATATTAGATTCGCATTCTACTGAATTAGGTGGTTTTAAAGAAATTATTTTTGAAATACTACCTGATGCAAAAGCAAAAAAAGAAAATAATACAGACATCTTTAGCAAAATGCAATATGAGGCTGGTGTCCATAGAGTTCAAAGAATTCCAGAAACAGAAAAGTCAGGTAGAATTCACACTTCTACAGCAACAGTCGCTGTCTTATTAAAACCAAAAGAATCTGAAATAAAAATAAAACCAGATGAATTAAGGATAGATTTTTACCATTCTTCAGGACCAGGGGGTCAAAATGTGAATAAAAGAATGACTGCTGTAAGAATTACTCACTTACCTACAGGCATAGTTGTAACTTCTCAAAATGAAAGAAGTCAACTTCAAAACAAACAAAACGCTCTTGCTATTTTAGAAGCTCGACTTTTAGAAAGACAACAACAAGAAGAAGAATCAAAAATTGGAAAATTAAGAAGAGAACAGATTGGGTCAGCAAAAAGAGCAGAGAAAATTAGAACATATAATTTTCCTCAAGACAGGGTAACAGATCATCGCATTAAAAAAAGTTGGCATAATATAGAAGAAATAATGGAAGGAGAAATAGAAGAGATAATAAAAGCGTTAGCCCAAGAAGCAAAATCACAAAAAGATAAAAATTAAAAAATTTTTATTTTAATCCTATATCTCTTTGACAACTTAAAGACATTGAACCATTATCAATAAATTGTTGATGACAGTTTGCTAAATAAAGAACATTTTTTTCGTACCATTTACACCAATAAGTATTTTTAGGTCTTCCACAAAAATAAGATTGAACTGCAGCACCTTCACTTCCATATTTGTTTATTTCATCTTTTAGATAAATAGCAGCAGCAATAGCGGCATCTTTAATATCCCAAGGATCAGGAGTAGTTCCTATTTTTTCTTTTATTTTATTCTCATATAAAACCCAGGTAGAAGGAATGAATTGGGCGGGCCCCATTGCTCCTCCCCAACCTATACTCATTGGGCAGGAAACTAAAGTTTTAAAAGGATCAAGATTTAAATTCTTTTCTTTATTAAGATTTTTAATAATTCTTAAAAAATAAGGAACATCTCTACTTGGATTCATTACTCTCTCAATCTGTTTCCCATTATACGCTATTACCCCTGCTCCAGTATTTGGATTTTTTAAATAACATTGCCCTACATTTCTTCCAATAGCAGATTCTTGACTAAGAACTCCTAATAATAGTGCAGGTCTAACTCCCACTAAAGACCCTACATATTTTGCTATTTCTAAAGCTTGCTTATAAGTTATTTCTTTTCTCGTTCCAATTAACTGGTAAATTTTTGCTTTAATTGCCGCTGCTTTCTTTTCTATTTCTTCTTTTTCTTTGATTTTCTTTTGATATTCTTGTTTAGTAATTGTTAAATATTTTTCTTGTTCTTTTTTTATTCTTGCGCTTTCTTCCTTTTGAAGACTTTGAATTTGAATCGTTCTTTCTAACCCTGACCTTTCTTCTTCTAATGCTATCTTTTGGTTTATAAGATTTTCCTTCAAACTTTTAATATCTTCTAATAATTCTTTATTTTTATTACTTAAATGTTCTAAACTTACTAAATCATTAAAAAAATCAGAAAGATTATTTTCTGAAAATAAAATTTCAATTATTGATTTTTTATCTTTTTCTGCAATCATTTCTAAAATATTAGATAATTTTTTCTTTGATTCTTCTATTTTTAAGGATGTTTTATTAATGGATTCTTTAGTATCTTCTATTTTACTTTTAAGGTCCTTAATAATTAAATTACTCTGATAGATTTGATAGTTTAAATTTTTTATTTTTTTATTTAATATCCAAATTTTATTTTCAAGAGTTGATTTTTTTGCTTCAGTTATTT
>CAZPFE010000055.1:0-2127 GCA_964585805.1 uncultured Candidatus Saccharibacteria bacterium
AGGTGAGGAGGGGGATGGGGAATAAAACCTCCCCCTCCTTAATCCTCCCCCTCCAAAAGAGGGGGAAGAAAGAAATAAAAAAAAGAGGAAAGAGGAGAAATAAAGTCCCCTCCAGAGGAGGGGAGAGGGAAAAAGAGGGGAGGAAAAGGAGAGGAGAAAGAAAAAGAGAGAAAAAAACGAAAGGATAAATAAGATAGAGATAAAAGAGAAAAGATGGAAGAATCAATAAAAATGTACAATGACAATCCTTACACATTCAAAAAGGAAAAGTGAGAAAGAAGATGAAATTCAGAAGTCCCGACCTTTATTAAAATTAAAATTTATAAAAATAGACAAAATATTATTAAGATATTTATATTTTCCAAGAAAAAGTTATAATTAAAATAAATAAAATTATAATATGCATTTCAAAGTTTTTTCAGCGGCTATCAATGGTTTAAACGCTCAAATTATTGAAGTAGAAACAGATGTTTCTTTTGGTTTATCTAAATTTGAAATCGTAGGTTTACCTGATAAAACAGTAGAAGAATCAAAAGAAAGGGTTGCGGCAGCAATAAAAAATACAGGATTTCGTTCTCCTTTTCAACAATCTCAAAAAGTTTTAATAAATCTCGCGCCAGCTAATTTAAGAAAAGAAGGTTCTCTTTATGACTTACCAATTGCTCTTGGTTATCTTTTTGCTTCTAAACAAATCCGATTTAATCCTCAAGAAAAAATTTTTTGCGCTGAACTTGCTTTAAATGGTCAACTTAGACCAATTAGAGGTGTTCTTTCCCTTAGTTTAATAGCTAAAGAAAAAGGATATAAAGAAATTATTTTAGCAAAAGAAAACGCTCCAGAAGCAGCTTTAGCTTTATCTTTAGAAAAAAATAAAAATACTAATCAAGAAATCAAAATAATAGGTTTAAATTCTTTAAAAGAAGTTATCAACTATTTAGAAGGAAGATTAAAAGTTGCACCTTTTAAAATTGATATTGATAATTATATAAAAAATCCTGAATATTCAGTAGATATTGGTTGGATTAAAGGACAAGAAAGCGCTAAAAGGGCTTTAGAAATCAGCGCTGCTGGAGGACATAATTTAATGATGCAAGGACCTCCAGGAACAGGAAAAAGTTTATTAGCCAGCGCCCTACCATCTATTTTACCAGATTTATCTTTAGAGGAAGTATTAGAAGTAACAAAAATTTATAGTATAGCAGGACTTTTACCTAAAAACAAACCTATAATTAATAGGCGCCCCTTTCGCTCTCCTCATCACACTAGTTCAGAAGCTTCACTTATTGGCGGCGGAAACCCTCCTCGACCTGGAGAAATAACTTTGGCTCATCGAGGAATTTTATTTTTAGATGAATTTCCAGAATTTCACCGCGATGTTTTAGAATCTCTACGTCAGCCATTAGAAGAAGGAAAAATTAATATTTTAAGGTCACGTTATCATTTAACTTTTCCGGCAAAATTTACTTTAGTGACTGCTGCCAATCCTTGTCCCTGCGGACATTTAAACAACCCAAAAATTCCTTGCACTTGCACGGCTTCACAAATTGCAAGTTATAGAAGAAAATTATCAGGTCCAATAATAGATAGAATTGATATATTAATTGAAGTACCCCAAGTAGAATTTGAAAAATTAGTTTCTGAAGAAAAAGAGTCATTAAGTAAAGACATTAAAGAAAGGGTAAAAAAAGCTCGGGAAATTCAATTAGAGAGATTCTTTTATTTTAATAAAAGGTTAAAAAATAATGAAAGTAAAATTTTTACTAATGCTGAAATGAAAATTCCTCAAATTAAAGAATACTGCCCTATTGACGAGAAAAGTAATTTTTTATTAAAAAAATATGTTGATTCTGGTAAACTTTCAGGAAGAGGATATCACCGAGTTTTAAAAATCAGTCGAACAATAGCTGATTTAGAAGGAGAAGAAAAAATAAAATTTGATCATATAGCTGAAGCATTAAATTACAGAATTAATAAAATTAATCAAAATTTATAAATTGCATTTATTATATTATAACCTCCCCCTTTAATAATCCTCCCCTTTCTTTTTTATTTCAATCTTTCTCCTTCCCCTCTTTCTTCCCCAATCCTCCCCCTTCCCAGAGGGAAGGGGGAGGTGAGGAGGGGGAT
>CAZPFE010000056.1:0-1859 GCA_964585805.1 uncultured Candidatus Saccharibacteria bacterium
TAAAGAAGCAAAAGAATCTGGGATAGAAGAAATAATTTTTGTTCTTAATCAAAATAACAAGAAAATTGTTGATTATTTCAAACCTTCTCCTAAAATAGAAAAGATTGTCAGAGAAAAAAAGAGAGAAGATCTTTTAGAAGATATAAGGCAATTAAACGAAATAACAGAAAATTTGGCTATTAATTTTGTAATTCAAAAAAATCCTTTAGGTGATGGACATGCCATTTTACAGGCAGCAAAATTAGCAGGATCAGAACCAGTGGCTTGTATGTTTATCGATGATATAATAGAATCTAATAAGCCGGCAATTGCTCAGTTAATTAAAATTTTTAGAACTTCTCAAAAGCCGGTAATTGGATTATTTCAAAAATCAGAAACAGAAATTTCTCATTATGGAGTTGTCGGAGTAGAAAAAATTGCTCACAAAATCTTTAAAATAAAAAAGATAATTGAAAAACCAGAACCAGGAGAGGCGCCTTCTAATTTAGCAATAAGTGGTCGTTATATAATAACTCCAGAAGTATTTGAATATCTTAAAAAAGCAAAACCAGGAAAAAATAAAGAAATAATTTTAGCTGAAGTATTTAATAATCAAATGCTAAAAGATGGTAAACTTATTTATGGTTATGAAATAGAAGGAAAATGGCTTGAATGCGGTGATAAGTTGAGATGGTTAAAATCTAACCTTTATTTATCTTTGAAAAATGAAAAATACGGCGCTGAATTAAAAAAATATTTAAAAGAAATAATGTAAAGAATTATGACTAAAAATAAAAATCAATATGATTTGATAATTATAGGCGCGGGCCCAGCAGGGATAACAGCTGGCATTTATGCCGCGCGCCAAAAAATGAACACTCTTCTAATCACAAAAGGATATGGTGGCCAGGTTGCCAGAAAAGCAACAACTATTAATAATTTTCCGGGATTTAAAGAAATTTCTGGTCAAGAATTAATAAAGAAATTTAAAGAACATTTAGACGCTAACGAAGTTAAAGTAGTAATAGAAGAAGTAAGTAATATTAAAAAAGAAAATAATAATTTTGTAGTTTTTACTAAAAATAAAAAAAATTTCTTTTCTAAAGCAGTAATTATTGCTTCTGGCGCAGATCCTCGACCTTTAGAAGTGCCGGGAGAAAAAGAATTTTTGGGTAAAGGAGTAAGTTATTGTGCTATCTGTGATGGTCCTATCTTTGAAGACAAAAATGTAGCAGTAATTGGCGGCGGAAATGCTGGTTTTGAGAGCGCTATATTTCTTTCAAATTATGTTCAAAAAATATATATTTTGGAATATATGCCTGAAGTTGGTGCTTTTAAATCTCTTCAAGAGGTAGTAGAAAAAAGCAAAAAAACAGAAATTATTACTAACGCCGAGTTAAAAGAAATTAAAGGAGATAATTTTGTAGAATCTATTATTTATAAAAACAGATTAAATAATAAAGAATACGAATTAAAAGTAGAAGGAGTTTTTATTGAAGTCGGTAATCAACCAGCAACAAGTTTTGCTAAAGGATTAGTTGATTTTAATGAACGCGACGAAATAAAAGTTGATTTTGAAACTTATCAGACAAAAACGCCGGGCCTTTTTGCTGTTGGTGATGCTAATGTTGGAGAATTTAAACAAATTATTACTGCTTGCGGCGAAGGAGCAAAAGCTGCTTTAGCAGCTTATCGCTATATTTTAAAAAAATAAAGTTATAGTCAAATAAATTATGCAACAAAAATTAAAAGAATTAAAAAAGATAATAAACTTTCAAAAAGAAAAAATAAAAACACTGTTTCCAATAAATGCATCACTATCACCAAAAGCCTTTACTTTAATAGAGTTGTTAGTAGTAATAGCAATAATAGGATTATTA
>CAZPFE010000057.1:0-1588 GCA_964585805.1 uncultured Candidatus Saccharibacteria bacterium
GGGGAGGAAGAAAGTAAAGAGAGGAGGGGGAGGTGAGGAGGGGGATGGGTAGACCTTCCCTAAAATTTACCGAGATTGACTTTTGATAAATTTTTTCTTGTATGATATATTTAAATTTAATGATTTTATTTTAGATGGTTTTTGATTTTTATGAAAAGAAAAAAAATTTATTTAGATAATGCTGCTTCTACGCCTGTTGATTATCGGGTAATGAGAGTAATGAAACCGTATTTTTCAGAGAAGTTTGGTAATGCTTCTTCTATTCATAGTTTTGGCAGAGAAGCAAAGATTGCCTTAGAAAAAAGTAGAGAAAAAATTGCTTCTTTAATAGGTGCTCAGTCTAAAGAAATTGTTTTTACCAGTTCGGCTACTGAGAGTAATAATTTTGCTTTGAAAGGAATTGCTTTTGCTAATAAAAAAAAGGGAAAACATATTATTATTTCTTCGATTGAACATAGTTGTGTTCTTAATAGCGCTAAATGGTTGGAATCACAAGGCTTTAAGGTTGAAAAATTGCCAGTTGATAAGTATGGTTTGATTAATCCAAAGGATGTTGAAAAAGCAATTAAAAAAGAGACAATTTTGGTTTCGGTTATCCATGCTAATAATGAAATAGGAACAATTGAACCAATTGCTGAGGTTGGAAAAATTTGTCGTCGCCGGGGAGTTTATTTTCATACAGATGCGGTTCAATCTTTTGGTAAGATTCCAATAGATGTCAAAAAAATGAATATTGATTTATTATCTGCCAGCTCTCATAAAATATATGGGCCAAAAGGAGCAGCTTTTTTGTTTGTTAGGGAAGGAGTAAAAATTGAACCTCTTTTACATGGAGGGGGTCAGGAAATGGGTTTGCGTTCTTCAACTCCAAATATCCCGGCTATTGTTGGTTTTGCTAAAGCAGCTGAATTGTGCGTCAAAGAAATGAAAGAAGAAAGTGAAAGATTAGAATATCTGCGAGATAAATTGATTAAAGGAATTTTAACTAAAATAGATAAGTCATATTTGAATGGTCATCCTAAAAAGCGGTTGCCAAATAATGTAAATGTGCGCTTTTCTTTTGTAGAAGGTGAATCTCTCTTGATAAAATTAGATCTTTTAGGTATTGCTGTTTCAACCGCTTCGGCTTGTGCTTCTAAAAGATTAAAACCTAGTCATGTTCTTTTAGCAATAGGTTTAAAACCAGAAGAAGCTCATAGTTCAATAAGAATATCTTTAGGAAGAATGACAAAAGAAAAAGATATTGATTATTTGTTGAAAGTATTACCAAAAGTAGTTGAGGATTTAAGGAAGATTTCTCCTTTTAAAAAATAAATTGTAATTGCTGACCAATTTCTTCACCCTTTTCCTCCCCCTCCTTAATCCTCTCCTTTTTACTTTTAATCCTCCCCCTTCCCAAAGGGAAGGGGAGGAGAAGAAGAAACCTCCCCCTCCTTATTCCTCCCCCTCCAAAGGAGGGGGAGGAAAGTAAAGAGAGGATAAATCCTCCCCCTCCAGAAGAGAAAGAGAAAGAGAAAGAGAAAGAGGAAACCACCCCCTCCTATATCCTCCCCCTCCAGAGGAGGGGGAGGAAGAAAGTAAAGAGAGG
>CAZPFE010000058.1:0-1514 GCA_964585805.1 uncultured Candidatus Saccharibacteria bacterium
GGATTGTTTTAATTCTTTTCTTAATAAGTACATTGCTACTTGACGAGGAATAACAAATTCTTTTTTTCTAGATTTTGATAAAAGATCTTTTTCTTTTACTTCATAAAATTCTGCTACTACTTGAATAATTTTTTTAGGGGTTAAGATGGTTGTTTTGTTTAAATGTAAATTTTTAAATATTTTTTTTACTACTTCAAGGGTTGGTTTTTGTTTATTAATGTTTTGGTAAATAATTAAATGATTTAAAGCGCCTTCTAATTCTCTAATATTCTTTTTAAAAATAGAAGCAATATATTCATATATCTCAGTGGGAAAATCAATATTTTTTTCTTGAGCTTTTGTTTTTAAAATAGCAATTCTTGTTTCTGTATCAGGAATACTTATATCTGCTATCATTCCTCCTTCAAATCGTGATTTTAATCTTTCTGTTAGAGATTGGATTGCTTGAGGAGGTCTATCTGAAGAAAGAATAACTTGTTTATTATTTTCATATAATAAATTGAAAATATTAAAAAATTCTTCTTGAGTTTTTTCTTTTCCAGCAATAAATTGGATATCGTCAATAATTAAAACATCAACTTCTAAATATTTACTTTTAAATTTTTCCATTTTTTTATTTTTTATTGCTTCAACAACTTCAGAAGTAAAAACTTCTGAAGGAAGATATTTAACTATCTTTCTTTTATAATTTTTTATTATTTCATTACCTGTTGCTTGTAAAAGATGTGTTTTTCCTAAACCTGTTTTTCCATAAATAAATAATGGATTATAAATAGAGCCAGGATTTTTAGTTACTGCAATTGCTGCAGCGTGAGGTAATTCATTAAAAGGTCCAACAACAAAAGAGTCAAAAGTATAACGAGGATTTAAATTTGTATGTTTATTAATTTTAAATTGTTGAAAATTAAGCTGAGAAGTAAATAATTCTTTTTCTTCTTCTTTTTTTAAAGATTTTAATTTTGGCTTTCCAATAACAAATTCTATTTTTTTAGTTTTTTTATTAATTTGGTTAATAATTTTTAAAATAATTTCTTGATATTTATTTTCCAGCCATTCTTTTACAAACGCATTAGGCACAGAAATGATAACTTTATCTTCTTTTTGAGAGATAATTTTTGTATTTTTAAACCAAGTAGAAAAATTTGCTTGAGATATATTTAATTGGATTTGAGCAAGAACTGATTGCCAAAGTTCTTCGTTTGTCATATTAGTTTATTATAGTATTTAAATCATTATATCATATTTAAAATTATGTCAAAAAAGAGGATATTTTAATTAAGTTTTTTTAAATTTAGTAAAACTTGTTAACAATATGTGGATAAATTGTTAATTTTTAGATTGATTTTTTAAATATATCTACTTCTCTATTTTAATTTTTCTTTTCTTAAAAAAAAGAAAAATTAAAAATAAAAATAAAGAGAAAAATAGTAATATTAGAGAAAAGATGAAGGATTTTTTATTTAAAAAATACTTTTTATATCTTTTTTAGAAAAAGAAAATATATTATCAAATTC